>JBAVUZ010000338.1:0-2637 GCA_049697035.1 Candidatus Angelobacter sp.
TCTCGGCCACCCCGTTCTAAACACAAAGAGGAATAGTTCACGGCATACGGTTACAATACCCCTGTGGACATCTATGAAGAGATAACCCGGCTGCGGCGGGAAGGCCGTCGCGGAGCGCTGGCCACCATCATCAACGTGCGCGGATCGATTCCCTCGTTTGAGTCGGCCAAGATGCTGGTGCGTGATGACGGCTCCATCGTGGGAACCATTGGCGGCGGCTGCGTTGAAGCCGAGGTCTGGGAAGCGGCCCGCGAAGCCATGAAGACCGAGAAGCCACAGACGCTGCACTTCGATCTGAACAACAATCCCAAGTACGATACCGGCCTGGTCTGTGGCGGGACATTGGAAGTTTTTGTCGAGCCTGTTTTGGCCGTTTCAACGCTCTATATCTTCGGCGCGGGACATGTGGCCTGGAGCCTTTATAAAGTTGCGCGCCTTGCGGGCTTTGACGTGGTCGTGACCGACGATCGCGAGAGCTACGCCAACCGCGAGCGCTTTCCTGACGCCCGCGACATTTACGCCGACGAGTATGAGCGCGTCACGGCGCAACTAGCCCCGAATGACGCTTCTTACATCGTGATTGTGACCCGCGGCCATCGTGACGACATGCGCGTGCTGCGCTGGGCCGCTGAAACGCCGGCGCGCTATATCGGCATGATCGGCTCGCAGCGCAAAACCATCGCCATTTATAAAGAACTGGAAAAAGAAGGCATCGCCCCAGACAAGCTCGCGCGCGTCTATGCGCCGGTGGGCATTGATATTGGCGCGATCACTCCGGAAGAGATTGCCGTGGCGATTGTGGCTGAACTGATCGCGATCCGCCGCAATTCCCCAACCGCGCTCCCGCACATGAAGAGCGCGAAGGCAGCGGAAATCCTTAAGCAGCTGTAAGCTCGTCGTTGTGATAAAGAGACGCAACGTCCTTTACTTTCTAGGGATCGCCATCGATTACCAGGAGCGCTGGGATTGCCAAAGATTGCCGCACCTGCGATCCTGCCCCGGCGATTTTTGGCAATCTTGGCAATTTTGGCAATTGCACCCTGGTCCATAGCGCTTGCACCGTAAACAATTTCCTCCACACCCAAATAAGATATAGTTCTACCCATGGCCCTTTCACCATCATTTGCCGGAGTCATCCTTGCTGCTGGGGCATCGTCGCGCATGGGCCGTGACAAAGCGCTGCTGCCCTGGCGTGACGGCACGTTTCTCTCTGCCGCCATCCGCGCGCTGCAACCGGCAACGGAGCTGGTGATCGTGGTGGCGGGTGCCAATGCGCCTAGCCTAGAGCCGATTGCAGACTCGCAGGCGGCGTTTCTGACGGTGAATCCCAATCCACAGCAAGGCCAGTTCAGCTCGCTGCTGGTTGGCTTGCAGGATGTTCTCAATCGCGGACGCGACGCCGCAATCGTTACGCTGGTGGATCGCCCGCCGGCGCAAGTGGAAACTATTGAGAAGATCAAGGCGGCATTTCTTTCCAGCGATGATCAAATCTGGGCGGTGGTGCCGGAATACCAGGGCAGACATGGTCATCCCATTGTGATTGGCCGTGAAATGATTGAGGCGTTTCTGCGCGCGCCGGTTCACAGCAGCGCTCGCGATGTGGAACATGCCAACCAGGCGCACATCCTTTACCTTCCCGTGAGCGATCCGCTGGTCGCGGCCAACGTGGACACTCCGGAAGACTTTGAGAAACTTCGCGCAGGTACCGCCATTTGAGGGCCGAGACTTCCGCCAGCCACAAATTTGCTGACTCCATCCTGGCCTTGCGCCCCCGCGTTGCCGTGTTTGATTGCGACGGCACATTGTGGAACGGTGACTCCGGGGCCGACTTTTTTTACTGGCAGATTGATCGGGGCATGTTCCCGCATGGCGTGGCGGAGCGCGCCGCCGCACGCTATGCGGACTACAAGCAGGGCAAGGTGGATGAAACCGAGATGTGCGGTGAAATGGTAACCATCAATGCCGGCAACTCTGTGCAGACGCTGGAAGAAGCGGCGGAAGAGTTTTTCTCAAGCATCGTGGAAAAGCGCATTTTCCCGGAAATGCTGCGGCTCACGCGGGAGCTGGTTTCCATCGGCTGCGAGGTCTGGGCCGTTTCATCCACCAATGACTGGGTGGTGCGTGAAGGTGTAAAGCGTTTCGGCGTGCCGCGGCGGCGCGTGCTGGCCGCCAGCGTCCAAATTGAAGACGGGCAAATCACTGACCGGCTTATCCGCGTGCCCAGCGGCCCGGGCAAAGCCACCGCGATTCATGAGGTCGTCAAGAAGCAGGTGGACGCATGCTTTGGCAACTCAATCCATGACGCGGCCATGCTGGAGATTGCGCGGCATCCTTTCGCCGTGAATCCCAATCCTGATCTGGAAGGGATGGCCCGGGAAAAAGGCTGGCAGATTTACTGGCCTTCAGGCACCCGGAATCATTGATGAGGTAGAACGTGCCTTTCACAGAGACCAACAATGCTCGCCTGTTTTACCGGCTTGAGGGCCGCAGCAATTTGCCCGTGCTGGTGCTCTCACATTCACTGGGCTGCGATCATGGCATGTGGGCCCCGCAAATGCCTGACCTGCTGCAGCACTATCAGGTGTTGCGCTATGACACGCGCGGCCACGGCGCGTCTGGCGTGCCCAACGGCGACTA
>JBAVUZ010000339.1:0-2544 GCA_049697035.1 Candidatus Angelobacter sp.
TGGATACCCTGGAAAATTTCTGTGTCGCCGCTGGTTCTCCGCACTCGGCCAGTTGGATCGCCGGCCAGAAACATTGAGGGTCAAAAAAATAAAGACCGATTCGGAAAATCAGCTCTTATCGCGATGGTAAGGGAAACTTTACATCGCGCGCAACTGTCAATTCTCCTAGTACTGAAGTAGTACCTTTCTCTTAATTAATAAGATGCAGCTACTCTGCCCTTTGTTTGCGCGAAACTTGCGCGCTTCCTGCCTGCATGCCGCTTCGCTTTATCGGCACACCAGCCAGGAATCTAAAGTCTTTGCCAGTATTAACCCTAAGTTCCTGCTTTTGGTTCTGCGTTAAAGGGGCATTAATGTTGCTAATTTTTGCGGCAGCCATTTTTTGCTGGCGGCCGCGCGACGGTTGGAAGATTGGGACGCTGGCGGTCTGCGTCCCGGTAAACGGTTGCTGTTGCATACAGTTGCGACCTTGTTGGGCGATGATCGCTCTGCCGGGTCGGAAACTGCTAGTTGATCTCTCCGCGCTTGCGGATAAAGGCCGGCACGTCCAGGTCGTCCTGTTCGACGGCCGTCCGGATGGAGTCAGTCATGGTGGCCAGGTTTGGGTTTTCGCGCGTCGGAACCATCACGCGGGTGGGAATAGCCGCCTGAACACCAGCCGCGTGGGCCGCAACCGGGGAGCCATGAGGAACATGAGGTATATGGGTGGCATTTACCACTCGCGGAACCGCCGTAGATTGCTGCACCTGATAGGCGGAAGCCGTGCGGGCCGTAGAAATGGCTGCTTGCGCCGCGTTGACGGTGCGGTCCTTGCGCGCCGGAACATCATTCTTAAACCCGGTGGCAATCACAGTGATCTTTAGATCATCTTTCATTTTCTCGTCTTGAACGGCGCCAAAAATAATGTTGGCATCTTCATGCGCGGCGGACTGAATAATGGTGGATGCCTCATTGACTTCCGCGAGCTTGAGCGACGACGAGCCCGTAATGTTGATCAGGATTCCCCGCGCTCCGTCGATTGCGCCGGCTTCCAGCAGCGGAGACGAGATCGCCGCCTGCGCAGCGTCCGTCGCGCGACGCTCGCCCTTGGCCACGGCCGTTCCCATCACGGCATAGCCCATGCCCGCCATGATGGTCTTCACATCGGCAAAGTCGCGGTTGATGATGCCGGGAATCGTGATGATGTCAGAAATTCCCTGCACCGCCTGGCGAAGAATGTCGTCGGCAATGCGGAACGACTCAAAGAAGCCGGCGTTCTGCGCCACCGCCAGCAACTTTTCGTTCGGGATGACAATCGTGGTATCGATCGAGTCAATCAGCTCGGCCAGGCCGCGTTCCGCTTGCGCCATGCGACGACGCCCTTCAAACGCAAACGGCTTGGTTACCACCGCCACGGTCAGCGCGCCCATCTCACTAGCCAGCGATGCAATGATGGGCGCAGCGCCTGTGCCCGTCCCGCCGCCAAGACCGGTTGTAACAAAAACCATGTCCGCGCCTTCCAGGGCTTCAATAATTTTGTCGGCATCTTCCAGCGCGCCACGGCGTCCCATTTCAGGGTTTGCGCCAGCGCCCAGTCCATTGGTGAGCTTGGTGCCCAGCTGGATCTTCACCGGCGCGCGCGACATCTGCAGCGCCTGCAAATCCGTGTTTGCCACAACAAACTCCACGCCTTCAACTCCGGCGCAGATCATACGGTTCACCGCGTTGCCGCCACCGCCGCCCACGCCGATCACCTTGATCTTGGCGTTGGTCCGGGGGTCTTCATTGAATTGGATTCTTACTTCTCCGTCCGCTCGTTTCTGCTGATCGCTCATACATCACACTCCTGATCCGTTTGGTCCCGCCGACTCTATGTCACCTTTGCTGGAACTCCAAGCTGCGTTCCAGCGTTGCGTTTAAGTTTTGCGTCCCACGTTCTTTCTTTGGTGACGCCTGATTCCCCCAGCCTACCCAAACTTTTTCTGTAATCCCGAACCCGCGTTTTTTGCGATCCCGCGCTTGTCTCTACGCCTCTGCGGTGAATACTTGCCGTTCCGATCACCCGATTTCCCGATGACCGATTTCCCGATTCCCTACGCTCCCAGCTTTGCCAGCAGAGCGCGCAGCTTGTAGCCAAATCCCTGTTCCGGATTCATCTTCGCCATCGTCGTGCGATGCGCATACATCGCCAGGCCCACCGCTGTAGCGAATTCTGGCTCGCTCAACGGTTCAGGCATATCCGCGATCGGCGGCTCCGGAACTGCCAAGCGGATTGGCCGGTCCAGTGTCTTCTGGCAGACCTCAGCCAGTCCCGTCATGCGCGACCCGCCGCCCGTGAGCACCACGCCCGCAGGACAAAGATCCATGACACCGGCTTGCTTCAGGTGGTCGCGCATCAGTTCGCACAGCTCCTGTGCGCGGGGTTCAAGGATCTCGGCCAAAAACCGCTGCGGCATCAGCCGCGACGGCCTGTCTCCCACGGCCGGCACTTCAATCTCGTTTCCTTCGGCAACCTGGCTGCTGATGGTATGACCAAACTGCTTCTTGATTTTCTCCGCTGAAATC
>JBAVUZ010000340.1:0-2199 GCA_049697035.1 Candidatus Angelobacter sp.
AGAAGTTTACCGCTACCAGCGCGGTGAAGGCCGCGTCGCGGGCCGTGCTGGGGACGCCTCCGCCGGTGAAACGTGCGGAAAATAAGAAGCACGCCAAAAAAGATAAGCACAAACCCAGCCTGGGCAAACTGCTGGCGGACGCTGATCGGGGATAAGAGACTGACCCAAAATGTCGGCGAAGTTTTGCCTAACGCCAGCTGAGGATAGTAAAAGAGCGATTTTTAACAATCCAGCGGAGCGAGGTCGAGATCCAGGCTCCGGACTATCTTCGCTATGCATAGCTTCGACGTTGCTATTGTTCTAACGACGCTTTTTCTCGTCGGCGCTTCCTACAATCGAAAAGGTTATTTTATGGTTGGTCTTCGAGCCTATCCCGCGTGGCACCCACAGTGCCCTGTTTGGTGATGAGGCTGAACCGCGCAGCCAGAGGCGCGACATACTGGAGATCGCGGAGAAATTGTGCAGGGTTTTGCAGCTGTGGAGAGGTGAGCGCGGAAAAATATAACGGAATACGATTTGTTAAAGAATTTAATACGGGTTTAATGAAGTCCTAAGTTGGCGGGCGCACTCTGAACGTGAATCGACGGGTGGATGCTTTGGTCATCCGCGGGAAGTGAGTTCTTCCGGCAGGTGTCGGGCAGCCACAAAAAACAAGGACCCTCAACAAGTGCCGTGGTGCGACGGCGCTGAAGGTCACTGAAGGCAATGTAAGGCAAGAACTGGTTTCCGGCCCCGCAGTCTCACGCTTAATCTACCCAGTTTTTACTTTGGCTATGCAGCAGTGTTCGTCAGCCGATCGAAGCATCTTGTTCACCACACGCGTTGTCCGGTCAGTGGAGCACACAAGGAGCGCTTCAAATGCTTTCCCAAGGCAAACTTAAAAAATTGGTCGTGCTGATACTTTCTCTCTGCGCGATTACACTACTTAGCGTCACCTATCTCTCTGCTAAAGGCGGCGGAGGTGGGGGCGGTGAAGACAACGGCAATGGCGGCCAAGGCGGTAGGGGTGGAAATGGCGGCGTCCAGGCCAGCGGACAAAAAGGCAAAGGCGGAAATGGCGGAGGCGGTGGCGATATAGGCGGCGGTGGCGGCGGAAATAATAGCGGCGGCACTGGCAGCGGCAAAGGTGGAAATGGCGGCGGTGGAGGAAATGGTGGCGGCGGTAAAGGCGGAAATGGTGGCGGCGGAAATGGCGCCGGCGGTCACGATGGTCGTGGTCTTGCTTCGCTGAAAACTATTACTGTCCCTGGGCCAACGGCGGCTGAGCTTGCCGACCTCATCCAGGACAAGAATGCTGCCATCGCGCTGGGCAAGGCTTTCTTCTGGGAAATGCAATTTGGCAGCGACGGCCAGACAGCCTGCGCTACTTGCCATTTCAATGCTGGCGCGGACAGCCGCACCACCAACCAGGCTGATCCTGGCTTGCATCGTGTTGATGGCAACGGCAATCCTGCCGCGGACTCAACTACTTTCTACGCGGGCTTTGGACCGAACCATGCTCTCAGCCTGAATGATTTCCCTCTGCACACCTCTACTCGCGACAACAATAACATCGTGGGTTCGCAGGGTGTGTTCCGCAACAACTTTAATGACGTGGTGCTTGGCCAGGCCGCGGAAAATGAAACTGGCGTCGCCGATCCCGTCTGGAGCATCCCTGACGGCAACGGCGGCACGGTCAACGTTCGCCGGTCAACGCCGCGCAACGCGCCTCCTGTAATCAATGCGGTCTTTAACTACCGCAACTTCTGGGATGGCCGCGCGCAACGTACATTCAACGGCGTGAATCCTTTTGGCGCCGGTGATCCTACCGCGAAGCTTATCTCGGTCGATCCCAGCAATCCGAACGCTACTATCGAAGTCACGCTTCGGCTGTCGAACTCGGCGCTGGCCTCGCAGTCCGTTGGGCCTCCGGGCAGCGACGTAGAAATGTCCGCCACGGGCCGTCCATTTGTGAAGATCGGCAAGAAGATGCTCATGCTCACTCCGCTGGCTCTGCAACAGGTCGCGCCAGACGATAGTGTTCTGGGCAGCCTGAGCGCGGCCCCCGCTAACGGCTTAAATACTACTTATATCTCCATGATCCAGGCAGCCTTCCTGCCTAAGTGGTGGAGCTCTAATGTAGTAGTTGATGCTAACAGCAACATCCTATTCAACGGCACGCCACAAAATACAGACGAGTACTCGCAGATGGAATATAAC
>JBAVUZ010000341.1:0-2662 GCA_049697035.1 Candidatus Angelobacter sp.
GCAATCAGAAAAACACTGGACGGCAGATGAGTAAAGACCATGGTCTTGATCAAGCCAATCCGTCGCGCCAGCCATGCCGCGCCCAGATGTGAGACCGCATTCAACACGTGCACGGTAAAGAAAAGCAATGCCAGCTGGCTTTCCGCGATGCCAAAGCGTCGAAAGAACCAATATGAGACCAGCGCGTCCGTCAAAAAGCCGCCGCCAAAAGCGTCAATCGCAAACAGCGCGGAGAGCCGCCTGACGGTCGATTTTGTTTCAGGCGAAATGGCAGCCCGCGGCTCCACCGGCAGGCCGGCCTTGCGAACTTCTACCTCGGGCGACAACAACAGATAGAGCAGCGCAGTCAGCACGCTGATGCCTGCATATCCGATGAACAAAAACCGGTAGGAGTGGGCAAGATCAGCACCCCACCATTTCTGCGCGGCAATCGGAAAGCCCGCGGCCAGCGCTCCCACCGCTCCGCTCGCGTCCAGCACCACGCTGTACCAGGCCAATGCCCATGTGCGCCTTTCATCGGCTACTAATCCCGGGATCGTCGCTTGCTCGAGCGCGAATGCGGGACTCCTGTCCGTGCCCATGCCGTTCAGCATGCCCAGGAAGGCAATCACGATCATTGCCGCGAGCCCGAAGTGAAATATAAGTGGAAGTGAACCGGCAGCGGTCAGCAGCGAGAGCGCGAAGAGCGTTCGCCGTCGCCCCAGATGGTCGGCCTTGAAGGTAATGAAAACCGTGCCAGTGGCCGCTCCAGCCAGGCCGGCGGCAATCACCAGCCCAATGGCGGTAGAAGAAAATCCTTCACGATAAAGAAACACGCCCAGCACAACGCCCAGGAGCCCAATCCCGAAAGAACGCATCCACGCGGCAACATAGATGATGGCGAGGTTGCGAACTGATTTTTGAGGGATGGCGGCCACTTACCAGCTTACACTCTGGAAGGTTTGGCGCTTTGCAAAGAGCTTTGGTGAACGGGAGTTCACGCTGCGTGAAACCGGGTCTCGCTCATATCCAGTTCTTGTAGAAGCTGGCGCAAAGTTTCATCATTGATGCGTCCACTATTGCGTAGAGCTACTGCCGTCTCTCGCTCTACGCGTAGAAGCTCCAGGGAAAGAGCCAGGAATTTCGCATAAGCCTCCACATCGGAGCCATCGTGGTCTTCTCCTTCGCGAGGCAATGATGACAGCCGCCGGCGATAATGTTCCTTCAAGTCGTCATACAGTCCCGCAAAATCCGGTTCAGCTTCTTCGCTTGTCTTGTTCAATTGTTTCAAGGCCGCTTCCGCCATGAAGCGCCGCGCCTCGGTTTCTTCGCAGTTTGCTCCGGAACTGCCGGCCAGCCCCAAAGCGCGTATCAGCGCCGGCAAAGTCAGCCCTTGCAGGACGAGCGTCACCAGGATGACACTGAACGTCAAAAAAATAATCAGGTTTCGCTGCGGAAACGGGCTTCCATCTTCCAGGCGCTCTGGCAGTGATAGCGCGGCCGCCAGGGCGATAACGCCACGCATTCCGGTCCAGCCTGTTACAAATATCTGCCGTGCGGGTGGACGCGATTCATTCTGTTGAAGAACATGTTGGCGGATCCAGTAAGCCAGCGCCGTGCCGGGAAAAACCCATAGCAGCCGAAGAACGATCACCAGCAAACTGAACAAACCGCCGTAAAGCAGCAGAGAAACTGCACTGTAATTCCTGATTCCCTCCCTCACAACGGGTAATTGCAGGCCAATCAGCACAAACACAAAGCCGTTCAGGATGAAAGTGAACACACTCCAAACGGCGTTGGCTTGGAGTCTCACCGCAGGTGAGAAAAAATGCGCGCTTCCCCGACCCAGATAAAGACCGCACGCCACCACTGCCAGGACTCCTGACGCGTGAATGAATTCCGCGGCAAGATAAGCGGCATAAGGAACCATGATGCTGATGGTGATTTCAATCGGGCCGTCGTCAATGTGGTGCTCCACCCAGTGAATGACCGCGCCGATCAGCAGCCCCACTCCGATTCCCGCTGCTATAAGATAGCTCAGTCTCAGGAATCCAGAACCAATGGTTGGCGTCTGCCCGGCTACGACGATCGCCAGGCCAAACTCCAGCGCCAACAGTCCGGTGGCGTCATTGAGAAGGCTTTCCCCCTCCAGCACGTCAACCACTCGCTGAGGCAGGCCAACACGCTTGGCAATGGAGGTCGCTGCAATCGCGTCCGTGGTGGCTACCACCGCGCCCAGAACCACTCCCAGCCGCCAGTCAAAGCCGGGAAAAGCCACGTGGGCTGTTCCGGCCACTCCCAGCACCGTGAACCCCACCAGTCCAAAAGCCAGAAATGAAATGCTGACCAGGTTATGGACAAAGTCCCGCCATGAAGTGAGCCATGCGCCGGCAAAAAGCAGGGGCGGCAACACTACCAGAAAGACAAGATCGGGATTGAGCGCGACCCTTGGAATTCCCGGCACAAGACTCAACGCCAGGCCCGCAACTACCAGAACAATTGGATAGGGAGTTTGCAGCTTGCGAGCCAGCAAAGTGAAACCGGCAACAAAAAGAAGCAGGAGCAAAAGCACGATCTCAATGGATTGAATGCCGCTCCCTGGCATGAGGACTCCGCCTTTGAAGATAACCTGCAATGCGGCAAGGCTCAAGCGCAGACTCTCATGTGGGAAGGTCGTTTCGCT
>JBAVUZ010000342.1:0-3866 GCA_049697035.1 Candidatus Angelobacter sp.
CCATCACGCTGACCACCGCATTGCAGACGATCCAGATCAATGGCGCTTACAACACTGACATCGCGCACAACCTGGATTTGGTTGTTTCCACGGCAGCGCCCGGAGCGGGCGGTCCGGCGGTGAATACGCCGATTACGACGACGATCAATTTTACGGCTACGGCCAACTGAGCTTGTAAGAAGTAAGAACTTTTGCAGGAACGAACTTTTGATTTCGACATGAGGAGAGGAACACAAATGAAGAAAGTATTGCTCTTAACCATCTTTGCGGCGCTGATGATGATTTCTTCGGCGGCCGTTGCGCAAACAACAGCTAGTGGCACGCTCACCGTGACTGCCACTGTCACAGGCAGCATCAACCTGGTATTCAACTCTGATGCTTCCGGCCTGGCGCTTTCCAGCGGCGCGGGAACAAACGCGGCCACTCTGGCATTTGGCAACGTGTCGGCCTTTGGCGCAATTCCAGCCGGTATCGTCCGCAGCACCACCGCCACCAACTTCACGGTAAGTTCCGCGGTTGACGTGCTGGTGACAAAAACCAATTCCGCCAGCGCGAACTACAGCCTGACGGCGCAGCTGGGCTCGGCTGACGCAACGAATAACTGGACCGTCGGCGGAGTAGCTGTAACCAATGCCGCTGCGGCTCCCATCACCGCGACCGGCACTTATGGCTCCAACAGCAATTTTCCTGTGGCCATCACCGTGCCTTTCACCACGGCCAGCGGAACCCTAATCAGCAACACCATTAATTACGTTGCAACCGCCAATTAAGGGTTTAATGGGATTTGCCGGGTGGAAACACGGGGATAGACAGATGGATTAGAGCTGGGCGGGAGGTGCGAAATCGGATTGCGTTTTGTCCTGCCGTTATTGCTGTTCGGTTCCTCCCTCATGACCGACGGGTGGGCACAACACAAGAGCACGGTTAAACGCACCTCCAGCGCCATTTCCATGAAGTCTGCAAGTGAAGGGGCAATCTCAGTGAGTTTTGTAAGCGCGCCGGATGGCGCCGCCTTGACCGGCGGAACCTCCGGCCAGCGCAGTTTGAATCTGGGTACAGTCTCACTTGCCAGCGGCGCCCAGACCGCCAACGTCCAGATGCAGAAATTGCCTGGACGCTTTGTTGTCTCTACGCGGTTCGGCATGAGCATTCAGTCCGGATCACAAACATCAACCACCGCTGCCGTGCTGGCCGCGCTTACGATACCCGATCCGGCGTACACGTTCCGGCTTGACGGGATCACGCTGCAAACCGTTCCCCAATTGCTGCAGGGCCAGGCAAGAATGGGAACCACCGTGATGCATCACCTGGAGATTGAAGTGCCCACATCTCTTACGGAGAAGAATTCTCAATTAAATAATGCAATTATTTTCCAGGTCATTCCGAATTAGGTTGCTCCGAACTTTTATGCCACAGGCACTCAGAAGTGCGTCCGATGCTTTGAGGAACTGTGGGCCGCAAGCACGGGGTCCCCAACAAGCCCGATTTTGGCTTGGTGGGGTGGAGATGCCCTCGCCCGCGCGCTTTTCCCTCTCGATGGCTTTACTCTGTTTCTCAGTCTCTCTTCTGACCGCACAGACCGCGCCTGCTGCAACTTCACAAAACCCGGCGGCCCCTGCGGCTCCGGTCCAGCCCGCAGACAAGCCTTCGATATCGCTCACTCCCGCTGTAGTGATGGCTAAGGGCAGTTTCAGCCAGACACTGTCACAGACGCTCACGCTCACCAATCAAACCGCGCGCGACTTCGCTTTTGAGATGGTGGCGGAAGACGTGGTGGTGAAAGATGGCAAACGCGTTTTTGTTACGGCCGGCGAAACGCCAAACAGCATTGCTGCCTCGGCCGTCTTCTCGCAGAAGACTGTGCTCGTGAAACCTTTTTCTTCCGCTTCAGTGGATGTGCGCGTCACATTGCCGGCAGAGACGAACATTCGCGCAGTGGTGGCGATGTTTCGCGGGACGGACAAGCTGCCAACTTCTTCAGGAGCCGTGGGCATGACGGCGTCACTGGGCGCGTTGATCACTTTCAATCTCACGGACAACGTGAAGCTCAAGCCTGAGCCGGTTCGGGTAATCCCGGCAAGTGAAACGGCGAACATGAAAATCGCGCAGTGGATTTCCAACTCCGGTACGGAGCCGGTGTTGCCGGAAGGCGCAGCGGCAGTGTTGAACTCCAACGGCGCGCTGGTCGGCAAGGCGATTTTTGATCCGCAGCGGCTGTTGCCGGGCGAGCGACTGGAGTTTTCCGCTGAGTATCCTGGTGAATTGCCTCCGGGAAAATATCGCGCGCTTTGCTCGTTCCAATTTGAGGGCAAGACGCAGACCACGGAAGCTGCTTTCGAAATACCTGCTCTTGAAATGCCAAAGACTGAAGCTCCAAAAAAATGAGACGCTGCTGGAGCCTCGTCCTGTTGGCGATCGCCTGCTGTCTGGCGGCACAAGGACAGACTCCGCTTTCCGTTGCCTACCAGAAGACTTTGCAATTACCCGTGGCCGGCGCAACTGCGGCTTACTCGCTTGATCCCAACATCGCTGACGCCACGGCCGCAAACGGCGTGGTGGAAATTGTGGGCAAAGCGCCCGGTTCCACCAACATTGTTGTTGTGACTTCCGCAGGAGCGCAGACGCTGGCCGTGACGGTGCCTGTTCCGCCTCCCATTTTGCCTCCGGGATTTGAGCCGCCGGAGCACCAGGGCACCGGCGAAAGCGGAACATATGAATTTCGCTATAACTCTGATCCCAGCCAGATCACAAACTCGATTGAGATGAAGCGGACGCAGGGACAATCTTTTACGCGGATGCAAGTAATCAATGCCAACCTGTTTTCCGCTTCAGGATCGACCTCGGCCATTGGCTTCCCGTTTCTGGCGTACCAGATCAGCAGGCCTGACAGGGACATAACTTTTATCGACAAGAACGTGCTGAACTCTCCGCTTACGCTCGATGGCTTTCTGGTGCGCGGCTTTCATATGCGGCAGGGGCCGTGGGAATTTCACGGCGGCTTTACTTCCATCGCTACGTTTCAAGGGCTTTTTCTTGCGGCCGATCGCGAATACACAGCGGGCGTTACCAGGGTGTTTCGGATTGACGACGTGAATTCGCTGGAGGCCAACGCTTATTATTTTCAAAATCCTGAGAGCCAGCGCGATTTTGCCAGCAATGGCGCGGTTGGTTCTGTGGTGTACCGGCGCAAGCTCAGCGACAAAGGACATTTTCTGGCGGAGCTGGGCGTGAGCCACGGCATCGGGTTTGCCACGCGGGCCACGTTTGACGACAAGCGCAACCATCTGCTGGGAAATTTTCACATACAGTCGCGCAACTTTGCATCGCTGGCGGTGAACAACCAGCACGGGACGTTTGCCGATTTAAATGCCAGCCGCAAGCTGACGGAACGCCTTTACGCCAGCCTTGACCTGAACCAATCGAACTACAACCTGCTCACGCTGAGCCAGAACACGTTCACCAGCAGCGGCCTGCTGAACTTCAAGCTGAACCAGCACTTCTCAGTCAACGGCGGGGGCGGATACGCCACGTTTCAATCCAAGATTCCGGTTGGGCCCGCTGTGACCACGGTGAACCTGCCCGCGGGCGTGGACTACTCAACGCGGCATTTTGGAACGGGCTTTGAATACCAGCGCACCATCAACATCGAGGGCGGAGGCGGAGGCAATGATTACGCAGTAAACGCGCGCGCTTCCGCCGGACAATTCCAGCTCAGCGGCTTCTACCGGCATGACGTTCAGGTGCCCACGCTGGCCGCCATCTTCTCACAAGTGCCGGGGCTGCAGGACGCGCTGGATCGCGCGGGAATCGTTGCGTCTACGCCGGAGCAGCTTGCCAGCCTGCTGCAGAATACCGCGATCCTGCAA
>JBAVUZ010000343.1:0-1674 GCA_049697035.1 Candidatus Angelobacter sp.
TGTGGCGCATACACATCCACCCAACACGGTGACGTGGACCACCTTCCGCAAATTGCCACAGACATTTGACCAGGAGAGTTGCCTGCTGGCGGACGACATCGCGATTGTGGATGAAGATTTCACCGGCCTGGCGCAATCAGAAGACCGTGTGCGTCCGTTTGCTCAGGCGCTGGGCAAGAAGCCCGTGGTGCTGCTGCCCAATCACGGCGCCATCACCAGCGGGCCCAGCATTCAATCTGCGCTGTTTCGCATGATGCTGCTGGAAGGAGTTTGCCAGCGCAACATCTCGGTTGCCTCAGCGGCGCAAGTCACCGGTTACACGCCGCATGCCATTGCTCCAGAGCATGCGCTCACGACCAAGCAGGAGCTGGCAAAGATACCGATTCTGGACGCGCTATGGGAAGACCTGCTGAAGCGTCTTCATCAAACCGATGCTGATTTGTTCCGCTACGCAGCCAATTGATTCGGGCAGCTGGCTGCTGCAATTGCCCGTATCGACGCGCACTCAAACGTGACCAGCTACGAATCGATCTGCGCGGCAACCCGCACCGCCGTGGTCGACGTCGAGTTCAGACAGCTACGAGAATGCCCGTCTGCTTTGGCCTCGAGCCGGCGCTGCAATTTGTTTGATGGGATCGAGGGAATCGCGGATATCACGCGCTTTTTGTTCGACTCTTTTCCAGCTCGCATCTTAGGGGTGATGGAGGCAGGAGTATTTGCTCCACAAGAAATGCAGACCTATCCAACTTCGCGGCACGGGAGCCAATCCGGTAAATTCCGTTCGCGACCCGTTGGATAGGCCGATACCGGCGTCAGCTGTGCTGCAAGTGGTGTGACATCGAGTTCCGCGGTTCATCAAGAACAACGATTCACTTAACTGTTGCTTCGGTCTGGCTGCTACATTCCGACTTCCGCGTTAAGTGACTCGCTTAGTTTTCCTCTATCTATGATTTTGTCAACGCATTTTTCATTAAACATGGAAACAGGTTTTGATTCTGCCAGGAGATTGAATTAGGGGAGAGTGAGTCGCACTCTTGTGTTCCTCACTCCTACTCTACCGGCACACTTTCTTGCCGCGTCTCCGCGGTGAGACGTGGTTTTTCCCCCGGTCTGTCGAATCTGCGCTCGTCAGCCTGTGCAATTTCACGTTGTCAGTTCTTGGTCTTCTCTGTCAGTTTCGCAGCGCCAGCAGCAGGATGATCGAAACCAGAAACGCGATCAGAGCCGCCCGCCAATCGAAGCCGGAACTGTCATCCAGCAAAACGAAATCGCTCTGTGCGGAAGGGCCGGTGTGTCGCTCACCAGGTGTTGGACACGCATTTTAGTCTTAGTGACATAATAGGAGGCATGGGATGGTCATATTCGCACCTGGCGCTGTTCGGCCCGCAGCAAAAAGAAGTCATCGCTGCCCTGAAAGGGCGCAAGTCTATTGTTTCACCAACCATCAATGGATTCACGCTGGTGGCGGACCAGGAATTTATCTCTCATAACGAGGGTGACATCACGCGGTATTCCACGCGGTTGTCGCAGGCCCTGCAATGCCATGCACTGATTCTTTCCGAGTACGACGACAATGTGGTGGCATACAAGCTCATCGATAAGGGGAAGCTGATCGACGAATATAATTCCGAACCGGACTACTTTGATTTTTCCGGGACCCACAATCCTCCCAGA
>JBAVUZ010000344.1:0-2496 GCA_049697035.1 Candidatus Angelobacter sp.
CATTGGCGATTCGCAACTCCGGCTCTGGTGCGCTGATCCAGGAAATTGCGGGATAGTTTTCGAATACCAGGATGCTTTCAAATAGCGCGGTGTCGCGAGGCAAACCGCTCCATTCCTGCACTTGCGAGAGAGGCGTATATTCGAACTGGCTTATCTCGGCCTGGGTTTCCTGTAAACGCCTCAGCCAGTCAATCAAGTCCGATTTCTCTTCAATACGGGCCCGCATTGGCAAAGTGTTGATTAAAAGCCCAACCATGGATTCCACATCGAGCAGTTGCGCCGGCCGGCCCGAGCAGACCACGCCGAAAATGACATCGTCTTTACTGGTCATGCGACCGAGTTGCAAGGCCCAGGCGGCCTGCACAATTGTGTTCAGCGTCACCTGACTTTGCCGTGCGAGTGCCCGCAATTGGGCAGTTGAATCTTCAAGAAAGGTAATTTCCTGTTCTCGAAAATCTTCACCCGAGGCGTTGCCTGTGTGAATGCGCAGCAAAGAAGTCAAACAAGTCGATGCATCAAACCCTTTGAGGAAGCGTCTCCAGAAGTCTTCGGCCTTGGCGATGTCCTGTCCCTGGAGCCAATGTATGTATTCGCGGTATGAATATTCGGACCTAAGCCTGACAGGCTGCTTGCGATGCAAGCTAGCATAGCACTCCAAAACAGCGTTGACGACGATCGGCAGCGACCATCCATCCATCACCAGGTGGTGGCTGCTCCAGACAAATTTGTGTTTTGCGGCGGCAGTCTGGATCAACGTAAAACGCATAAGCGGCGCCTGCCGGAGATCCATTTCCCGCTCACGGTCTTCTTTCAGGTACGCTTCCAGCCGGCTTTCCTGTTGCCAACCGCTGAGTGTGCTCCAGTCCTCTTCCTCCCATTGCAATTCCCCGCTCTGCCTGACCACCTGCACCGGCTCATCGCTTACGATCTCCCATTCAAACCCAGCTCGCAATGCGGCATAATTGTTTACAACTTGCCGCCAG
The DNA here is from genome assembly GCA_049697035.1 of Candidatus Angelobacter sp. GTDB lineage: Bacteria > Acidobacteriota > Terriglobia > Terriglobales > Acidobacteriaceae > Angelobacter. The sequence continues at coordinate 984 of JBAVUZ010000344.1, forward strand.
GCATCGCGGAATGCAACCGGGTCGAGATCGCCCTCCAATTCACATATCAATTGCGTTAGATAAGTTCCCTTACGCGGCTCAAAAAGACTGTGGAAGAGCATCCCGTGTTGCATTGGGCTCAGCGGATAAATGTCTTCAATCTGAGGATGGATTTCCTGAATCCGGTCAATTTGTTGTTGCGTCAATTTGATCAGCGAAAAGTCAGAGGGTGCGTATTCTCGCTCAGCGCAATGCTGGATCAGGGCGCGCAGTTTTCCGATGAAATTCCCCGCAAGCTGTTGGATCGTTTGCCGGCGGTGCAGACGGCTGCTATAACCCCATAAAACCTGAAGTCGCCCATCCTTTATATAGGCATCAGCTTCGATTAGGTAGCTGCGCTTTCCCCGGCTGCTTTGTACAGCCGCTAATGGGACCTCGGCAAGCGCAAACAAAGAGTCCGGTGAACACATCTGGTCCAGTTGGCCCAGATAATTGAAGCTCACTTGCGATTGGGGAAGTCCTTTGAGCTCACGGGAAATATTTTCATCGCTGCACAGATAACGAAGCAGGCCATAGCCAATACCCTGGCCGGGAATTCGCCACAATTGTTCTTTGATCGATTTCAATGCTTCTTCGGAGCGCGCGGCTGGATCGATTTCCACCGACACTGGAAATAAAGATGTGAACCACCCAACACTTCGGGAGAGGTCAGATCCGTCAATGATTTCTTCTCGCCCATGGCCTTCCAGATCAAACAATACGCGGCTTTCGCCAGTCCACTCCGCCAGAGTCTGTGCAAATGCGGTCAACAATACATCATTAATGTGAGTGCGATAAGCGTAGGGAACTTTACGCAACAAAAACTGCGTTTCTTCCTGATTCAGGCAAGCAGTTTCAATGGAGGAGTATTCAACGGAATTCTCTCCCGCGTGATCTATAGGCAACGGTGGAGTAGCCTTTGATAGCTGCGCTGACCAATAGCCAAATTCCTGCCGCACGTCGTCGTCCTGGGCTCTCTGTTGCAGCAACTCAGACCACTGCTTGAAAGAAAGGGTCTTCTCGCGAAGCTGAATCTCCTCGCGACGATCTAACCGTTCATAAGCTGCTTGCACGTCATCGAGGATCACACGCCAGGAAACGCCATCAACCGCCAGATGATGGATGACGATTAACAGCTTGTTCACTGCTTCAGCGCCATCAAAATAAACAGCACGAATCAAAGGACCGGCTTCCAGGTTCAAAGCGGCCTTCGCTTCGCGAGTAATGGCCTCGATTCTTGCTGATTGTTCGCGCGGCGATAGCTGAGACAGTATGACGTGCTGAAAAATTCTATGTACATCAGGCCCGACACAAGCCTGTTGCCAACCCTGCAGTGTCCGATGAAAACGCAGTCGCAGTGCGTCATGGTCAAGAACCAGATGGTGGACGGCCGTTTCCAAATGCCCCGGATCCAGCTTTCGCTTCACTTCAAGCATCATCGACTGGTTGTAGAAATGAGGCTCAGGCAATTCCTGCTCAAAGAACCACCGCTGAA
>JBAVUZ010000345.1:0-2122 GCA_049697035.1 Candidatus Angelobacter sp.
GGGCCAGATAGAGCGATTCGCCCATCGCTGTCGATTGCATATATAGAAGGTTGGGATTCAGAGCATAGATCAGGGCGGCGATCCACGCAGCCGATCGCGATGCCAGACCAGAAACCAGCCGAAAGACGCCCAGCACACCCGAGATGTAGGCAATCATCGACGGGATCGACGCGCCAAGGCCCGTCTGCCACAGGCGGTCATTCACTATGAAAGGTATGTCGAGCAGGTGCGGCAGCGGAAGCCAGACAGTGCCAAGCTGAAACAGACCGGGCGTTCGCGAATCAAAGACGCGGCGCGCAATGTGGATGTGTGCCACGGCGTCGCCATAAAGAAGGATGGCGCCCTGATGGTAATAGAAGATCAGAGCGCCAACAGAAAGTGCGGCAGAGATTGCCGTAAGCAGCAAATAGTCACGGCGCGCCGCGGCGGTCATGGGAAGAGTGGCTACGCCTTTGCCTCCTGGCCCTTGCCCAGATATTTATCCAGCAACAGCGCCAGCTTCTGTCGCGTGGCCGCGGGAATTTTATCTTTATCAGTCTGGATGGCAAATTTCATGGCTGATCCGCAGGCGCATTTGCGCTCTTTGGGCATGATGCCGACCGCATGCTTCACCACCTTGGCCGCATTCTCGGCGTTGGCGTGTACTACTTTCAATACCTGTTCCACGGTCACGTCTTCGTGTCCGGCGCGCCAGCAGTCGTAGTCGGTCACCATGGCGCAGGTGGAGTAGCAAATCTCGGCTTCGCGGCAGAGCTTGGCTTCCTGCAGGTTGGTCATGCCGATCACATCTGCTCCCCAGCTGCGGTAAAGATTGGATTCTGCGCGGGTGGAAAACTGCGGCCCTTCCATGCAGATATACGTCCCGCCCTGCTTGCCCACCACGCCAATATCCTTGCACGACTGCGTGAATGCCGCGGAAGCCTCGGGGCAGATAGGATCGCCAAAGGCAACGTGCGCCACAATGCCATGGCCAAAGAACGTGGAGATGCGATGAATGGTGCGATCAATGAACTGGTCAGGGATCACAAAGTCAGTGGGCTTGTGCTCTTCCTTGAGCGAGCCGACGGCTGAGAGCGACAGGATGCGCTCCACGCCCAGATCTTTCATGCCATAAATGTTGGCGCGGAAGTTGATCTCAGAAGGCAGGATGCGGTGTCCGCGGCCGTGGCGGGCCAAAAACGCCACCTTGCGACCTTCCAGCGTGCCGAGCACGTAAGCGTCCGAAGGTTCGCCGAACGGGGTTTGCACTGTAACTTCACGGATGTCTGTGAGGCCTGGCATGGAATACAAACCACTGCCGCCCATAATGCCGATTTCAGCTTGCTGCAAGAGAGAGTCTCCTTGATTGGGGTAATAGGTGATTATAGCGAAAAGGGTAAACAACAAAGCTACAGCAGCCCCAAATGATCCGGATACTTGGCCTGCAAGGAACTCACCAGCAGCTCAAACTCAGGCAGTCCATGCAAGTTTTGCAGACAATGGTCTTTCAGGAAGAAGGGCCAGCAGGAGAAGCCGCTGCTGACGCTTCGCTCCAGCCATGCAAAAGCATTTTCCCGTTGGCCGCCTAACGCCAGAATACAAGCCATTTGATAATACGTGTGGTGCGCGTGACCAAATGATTTTGGGCTGGCGCAAGCGCGGTTCATGCAGTCGAGCGCCTGCTCGTGTTTTCCAGTCAGAGCATAAAAGACACCCTGCAGGCTGGCGATGATTGGATCATCCGCCAGCAGCTGCAGCGCTTCATCCAGTAAGACTTTTGCTTCGTCCCAGGCACCCGTCATTATGGCGGGGTACGGAGCAAAATAGATTGCGTACTTATTGCCTGGATTCTCCGCCCGCCATGCTTGAATTTCTTCACGCGCCAGATCATATTCCTGGTTCCAGACATAGACCTGCACGATGCTGGGACTGACTGCCTTCCTGGGATGAAATTGGCTTCCTCTTTCATACATGGCGCGCGCATGGTCCAGCAGCCCGACGTGCGCCAGAATGGTGCCAAGCCGGTTGTATGCATGCGGCAAATTGTTCTGCAGGGCCAGGGCGCGCTTGAGCTCAGTGATCGCTTCCAGATGTTGGAAATTTTTTGATGGCCCCCACAACAGAAACGCGCGCGCCACATGTC
>JBAVUZ010000346.1:0-8422 GCA_049697035.1 Candidatus Angelobacter sp.
ACTTCCGTCAAAGGAAGCAGGCACTCCGGGCAGATCATTCAGCCCGCTCACGCCTGAGATCGGGATTGGGAATGTGTTGAACAGCGCCTCTCCGCGAGCCACGGCTGCGCGCGCCGCATTTCGGCCTTCATCAGAATCTTCACCTTTCAGGCTTGCCCATTTTGAAAACAATGTCATGGCCACCGGATTGAAATCAACGCCAGGTGGCGTACCGCCGAGCGGATCGTTCACTCCAACCGAGAATGGCTGTAGAGCCAGGGCGTTCGGTCCGCCTTGCACGCCGTCGGCATTCAGGTTGCCCGCCCTATTGTCATCAATCTGCGCGGTAAAATTCGATAGTTCAAAACTCACGATCTCGGCAACCTGTTGGCTGGTTGGAGCCTGGCTGGCCTGCGCGTGGCCGAGTGTAGCCTGGACCGCCTGGTCACTCAGGTTGAAGTTAAGAGTCTGCCCCTTGAAGGATTCGCGTCCGTCCCACATGACTGTGGCGAGAAAAGGCAGATTCGTAGACGGAAGAGGACGTCGGAATAGAGCCAGCCCCGCCGGTGTTGTCTCGGCGCAGTTGTGCGGATCATCGATCCCCGTTACGGCAAATTCCGCATTCGCGGGCACACCGATTGAGACGCGGATCAGTCCCTTGTTCAGCAGCATGCTGTAAGACTTGCGCCGGGCGCTCAGGGTAGTCACGTCGGCACTGGGACAGTTGGCTCCATCCACGGTTCGGAAGATGGGATCTGTTCCGTTGGAAGCGTTGAACCGTGCGCGAATGTGCTCCGGCGTTACCGTCCATGCGTCGCTCGCCTGATGGCAGGTTACACAGCTGCGGCCGTTGGTGCCCAGGCTCTGAAAGAAAGCATTGTTAACTTGAGCTTCGCCATTCGTGCTCACGGTGCGCACCCGGCCTGTAGGGTCGTCGAATGGCCTGAGATTGTTCAGGTGACTATCGGCTGAAACCAGCGTCGTAACAAATATTGCACCCAGTATTACGGCCACCAGGGCGCGGTGCCGTGGGTTAGTCATTCTCTGTATCGTTTTACTGTAAAGCTGCCTCATCCCCAACTCCTTGTGTCAGTACCTCAGTACTGTAGTGAAAACGTGCGGAAACCGTTTCATCCAAAAAGCGTCATTTCGAAGCGGAAAGTGCCGCCGTGTGATCAGCTCACGGGGCCGGATCTGTTGTCTGGTTCGTCGAACCATGGTGATCGGCTGTGATGCATCAGAAGCCCATCACAATCCCGTCTCGCTCACATTCGGCAAAACTGTTGCTCCGGCGGCCCTGCCAATCGGAAACGTCGTTCTGTTTCAGTTTCGCGAGTGCTTTGTGTTTGTCCCGCGCCCAGCGAAAAGAGACTATGGGCGATCGTAAGAGCAGCAGCATTCGTTTGAGCTTCTTTGGCAACGAGGTCCATTTCCCTGCCAGCGAGCGTCCGTGACCGCCAGCCGCTTCAGCAGAAACGACAAACAAGGCGGCATGTTCCCGTGCTACCAACTTTGTCCGCGCATTCATCTTAGAAACTCTTCATCCTTCTCCGCACAAATCCCCATGTATTGCATGACCCGGCCATCTTGAAAATGCGCGGCAGTCGTCTCATCCGGCAAGCGTCATTTCGCAGCGGAAAGTGCCACGGTGGTGCTGCCGCTGGCGTGGCGGCCACCAGCCAAAGGGCGTAAAACCTGCTGTTGTCGTTCAAGCCGGGCCAAAGCAAGCTGGGCATTGCGGACCGGGCCTGCCAGGGATTGGCGTAATTCCCGCAGCTCGCTCTTTTGCCTGAAGTAGTCGTTCCGTGCAGCGGCACTGCCCGAATTTCCCAGAGCTTGCCGGGCTTTTGCCACCAGAGCGGATTTCTGTAGAAGCCGGTCTTGGTAGCCAGCCAGCAGCTTCTTCTGTTCCGCGATCTGGAGTTTAAGACCAGTCACGGAATTGGAATGATCAGCCTGCCGGCTGCTGGAAGGATTGTCATCAAAGTGATCGGGGCTGACTTCAAACTGGGCGACAGCAGGAACTGCGAACATCATCAGCAACAGCAACGTAAAGCAATAGGACTTGGCGTTCAACTTCATAGTTACCTTTCTTTTTTGGAGCTCGTATAAGTCTTCGGCAATCAGGTTTCTAGTCTGGAGCTACATGTAAGGTCAATAGTTTGGGGTTCATCCTTTACCCATTTGTGAATCATCACCCAAGTTGCTCAAATAATGGCGTTTATCGGCAGGAATCATCAGCCTTGACGTGTGCTAGACTTGTCGACTGCCCCCATCAGCGCCAAGCGTTAAAGGGAAAGGAAATGGCAACCGCTGCCGAGCCCATCCGGAGCTATGAATTTGGAGTCTTCACAGTTGAGGTCACCGCGGGTGAACTCCGCAAAAATGGTGTGCGGCTCAAGGTTCAGGAAAGGCCGTTTCAGCTGCTGGTTTGTTTGCTGGAGAGGCCAGGCGAAATCATTAGCCGGGATGAACTGCGCCAGAGATTATGGCCGGATGGCACCTTTGTTGATTTTGACCACAACATCAGCAGCGCCATTAACAAACTGCGGACTGTACTGAACGATTCCGCAAGCAATCCCCGTTTTATAGAAACTGTGGGCAGCCGTGGCTACCGCTTCCTGGCCGATGTGAAACGGATATCCTCTGACCCAGTTGCTGCTTCTCAACCCACAAAGCAGCAAACACCGGAAGTTCCTGTCATCGCGGCTACTATAGCCTCGCCGCCTAAAGGCCGGTGGAAGCTCGTTGCCGGAATAACGCTGATTTTGTCTGTCCTCGTGGCCGGTTACTTCCAATGGGTGCGCAAGAACTCGAAAAGTAGTTCTCCAGCGTCGCGGGTCATGGTGGCCGTTTTACCTTTCCAGAACCTCACGGGAGATCCCGCGCAGGACTACTTCAGTGACGGGCTGACCGAAGAGATGATCGCGGAACTCACTCGCCTGAATCAGGACCGTCTCGGAGTCATTGCCAGGACATCCGTCATGCTCTACAAGCAGAGCCCGAAGCCACTGGACCAGATCGGGCGTGAATTGGGAGTGCAGTATGTGATGGAAGGCAGTGTGCGGCGCGATTCAAGCCGGATACGCATCACCGCGGAACTCATCCAGGTAAAAGACCAGTCGCACCTTTGGGCACGGGAGTATGACCGCGAACTGAAAAATTCGCTGGCGCTGCAGAGCGAAATAGCCCAGGAGATCGGCGATGAGATTCAGATCAGCCTTGGTGACGTCAATGGGGCGAAAGCCGCGAATCATCCTGGCCCAACCCACTCCACAGCTTCCTATGAAGCCTATGATCTTTATCTCAAGGGCCGCTACTTCTGGAACAAGAGGACGAGACCGGGCTTCCGGCAAGCCGCTAGTTATTTCCAGCAGGCCATCGCAAAGGACCCAGGCTATGCGAGTGCTTACGCGGGCTTGGCGGATACCTTTGGATTGATGAGTACCTGGTATGCAGCGCCGCAACAGGAGTTTATGCCAAAAGCCAAAGCTGCTGCCCTGAAAGCGCTGACCCTGGACGATTCTCTGGCAGAGGCACATGCGTCACTGGCCCTGGTGGCTGAAAACTATGACTATGATTGGCAAGCTGCCGAGAAGGAGTTCCGGCGTGCCATTCAGCTAAATCCTGACTACGCGACTGCGCACCAGTGGTATGCGGAATACCTTGGCTGGCAGGGGCGTTTCGATGAAGCCCTGGCTGAAAGCGAGCGGGCCCGCCAGCTCGACCCCATGTCGCTGATCATCGCCACCGACCGCGGAACCATTCTTTTTTATGCGAGGAAATATGACCGGGCCATCGATCAATTCCGCGCCGTGCTGGACATGGATCCAACCAACGACCATGCGCGCTCCTTCCTCGCCGCCACGTACGTGCAACAGGGAAAGTTTGCGGAGGCGCTCAAGGAAAATGACCTGATCGGTATTGCAGAGGATTCCCCCTGGAACTGGGCATTCAGGGCCTACATCTATAATCATTCAGGTAATGTGGCCCAGGCGAAGCATGCACTGGCGAAATTCGAAGAGTTGTCACCAAGATTGCGCTCTGATGCCATTCTGGCCCGTCTGGTCGCCTACAACGGATCACCCCAGCGGGAGAAAGTCATGTTGCTTCTGGAGCAGGCTTATAAGGAACACTCCCCGGCGCTCACCAGCATCAAAGTCGATCCCAGGTACGACAATCTTCGCAAAGACCAACGGTTCCAGGAGTTACTCGCACGGGTTAACCTGGACCACTAACCTCCGCACCGCCTACTTCTCTACCGCCTTGAAAAAGTAATTCTTTTAGGAAAAAACCCGACCATTCCTTCATCCGCAGCATCGGTCTGCGCTTCCCATGTGGCGAAACCGAATATCTGCGCACAAGTCAGCGGCGCGGGATACCGCTTGGGGTCGCCGAAAAAGTGAATCCTCTTTCCTCCCTTCTCATCTATACCTAGGAAAACAAGCGCTTTACGGCGTTCACGGAAAATTGTGTTTAGTTTTCATCGCGCGTTAACCGGCCCGTGGTAGCTTTCGTCTAAGTAAGTAAACGCTACAGAAAAAAGGTGTTGCAATGGCATTTCAGGCAGTAAAGGTGCAAACAGCGGAAAGCACGATCAACAATTTACTGGCAGCCATGGGCGTGAAAGTGGATGAAGCCGTAGGCAGCGCCATTTCGGCGCTTCTGCACACGGACTCTCACGTGGTTGCGGGCGTGCTTGAAAGTTCGGTGGCCGTTCAGGAACTGGAACTCAAGCTGGATAAGGCGGTCTTTTCAGCGCTGGAAAATGGCGCCGTGGGCACTGCTGAAATCAAGCGCGTCAAGTCAGCGCTGAACATCAGCAAAGACCTCTCTCGCCTGGCGAGGCTTGCCGCCAACCTGGGACGCAAGGTGAGCGAAGTGGGAAGACACCACGAGCATGAGGACTTTTCCCGGCTTCAACCGCTGGCCATCGCAGTCTCTCATCTTTGCCGGCAAACGCTGCGTTCGCTGGTGCGTCTCGATGCGGTGCTGGCGCGCAATGCCGCCGAGGGCGGAGCCTCTGTGGATGCATATCGCGACTATGTTTTGCGAGGCCTGAGCCGGCAGCAGGCGCAAGCCAGGGACGATCAGGATCTCCACCTGATCTTTGCTTCGCGCTGCCTGGAGCAGATCGCAGACAACGCTATCCATCTGGCGGAGAACCTGGTCATTTTCCTTGAAGGCCAGGATGAGCAGGACGACCGCCAGAGTATCGCCTCCTGAAAAACGCCTCAATCAAACAGGAATTTGCACAGGATTCACGGCGTTTTAACCGCGCATTCACAATTTCTCTTTATAACTTGGGATAGACGGATGAATATTGCATCAAGCCACTCTTTGCCAGAGTAATGATCGCTTAGAGCTAAGGATCGTCCAAAGTAAAGAGCGGCGGACAAGGTACGCGCAGTCATGACCACCCCAGCAACTCTCCTTCCGCAGGAATCTACCGTTCAATCCCATCTGGTTGACCTCACCTTAAGCGCCTGTTCCGTGGCCAAGGACGAGGTCACGCACGCCATTGATGGATTGATCAACGGCTCGCAACTGGCGCTGATGGCCGTTCGCAAATGTGAAGAGCGGCTGGACAGCATGGACCGCGAAATGGATGAAGAGCTTGCCACAGTGATCACGCAGGTCACGCCTCCACAGGCGCGTGAACTGCTGGCGTGCATGAAGCTCATGCTTGATCTTGAGCGCGTGGGAGACTTAATCGCCAGCTTCAGTGAGCGCTCCGCCATTGTCCGCAACCGCATTGATATGGACGATGTTGAGCAGCTTACCCGCATGGGCTGCCTGCTGGAAAACATGCTCAGCACCATGGTCAAAGCCTTTGCCGGCCGCAACATTGAGCAGGCGCTCCATGTGCTGCGTACTGACTCTGAAATTGACCGCCTGCGCAACCTGATTGTGGTGCGCCACACGGAAAATGCCGAGGGACTTAAGGGGCCTGAAAGCCTGCATGTGTTGGCCATGGCCAACTCTCTGGAACGCGCCGGCGACCACATCAAGAACATGGCGGAGGAACTCTGCCATCTGGCAACGGGCCATACCATTCGCCATCTGATCCGCGCCAAAGACAAGCCGATTGAACAAATGTTCCTGCAATGGCTGGCCAAGCAGAACTCTGCCTCAAGTGAATAAGAGCTAATCCCACTCGACAGAACAGAGTCTCTCAACGCTGTTTGAATTCCCGATAACAATCAGGATAATGCGGCGAGGCCGACTTGCGCGCCGAGCCGCGAGCATCAAGCGCAGGAGGCACTCTGCTGTGTGAAATCTCTCAAGCGGTCTGGAGCGAAGCGACATAATTGAAGAATCCAGCAGTTTCCAACCCCATTGAATCGGCATCACACTAATTGGTTGTGGTGCGTCCAAACGTGCCATGACCACAAAACAGCATAAAAAGAGGAGATGCAATGCGTTTGGTAGACAATCTCCGCAAGGCTGAAGAAAAAGGCGTCATGCGTATTCGGCGAGGCGTGGATCGAGCCCGCGAAGAATGGGCTGATGTTGAACGCCGCATTCGACAGCGCATGCGTATTTATCCACATAAACAACAGGCTGCGGCGGCAGGAATCGGACGAATGAACCTGGATCAGGATGTACCAGAGCACCCATCGGACGAGCCGCGCAAGCCGATTATTTCAATTCGCGGGCAGGATATGAACTGAAGCTGAAGCTTCGTTTCGATTGTCCTTTCCGCAAAACAATGAACCGGTAGACCTGAATAGGACTACCGGTTTTGTCCTTACATTACGAAGATTACGAATCAGCTTGATAGGCTGGCTATTTCTTGCGATCGCGCGGCGCCACGTTGATAGTTGGTTTCCGTAGCGGAATAATTGCGCCCTTGCTGGGATCGGCATGCGCGTTGCTGGCGCGGAACGCCACTTCATCCTGCACAAAGCGGACAAACTCCTGCATCTTGCGGTTCATGTCTTCCATGCGCTCGCGCATCTGCAAAATAATGGCGATTCCGGCAATGTTCACGCCCAGATCTCGCGCCAGGTTCAGGATAAATTCCAGCCGCTGCAAATCTTCTTCCGTGTAGAGACGCGTATTGCCGTCCGTGCGCGAGGGCTTGAGCAACCCTTCACGCTCGTACAGGCGCAGCGTCTGCGGATGGATGCCGTACATCTCCGCCACGGAGGAGATCATGTAAGCGCCTTTGGATTTGCGTTTAGCTGTCATGGTTTATTTATTCTGCTTTGCATAAATACAGTGATCGTACCCGCGCCAGAAAATAATCTTCTCGCGCCTCAGCCCGTTCTTCTCCGCCACCCGGATGGATTGCATGTTCTCCGGCCGAATCAATGAGATCACGCGGTTAACACCCAATTTTGTAAACGCGTACTTCATGCACGCCTGAGCGGCTTCCGTGGCGTAACCATTGCCCCAGAGATCACGCCGCACATGATAGCCAATCTCAATGTCGTCCCTTCCATCCACGTCCCGCAGGAAGCAGCCGCAGTCGCCAATCAGTTCATTCGTGTCCCGCAGCAGCATCGCCCACAGACCAAAACCTTCGCCCCGATAGCGGTTGCGATTTCGCTCGATCCACTCTTCAACGCCCTTGCGGTCAAAAGCCGCAGGATAATATTGCATCGCCACTGGATCGCCCAGGACAGCGGCCAGAGCGTCTGCATCCTGCGGAACAAACTCGCGCAGGCGAAGACGGCTGGTTTCCAGCACTACACCTTGCTCCACAACTCCGCCCGTGGGTCGTCCTTGTGCAGCCCATGCAATTGCTGCCACAGCTCGCGCGCCTTCATGTCAACCGCTTCCGGGACCATGATCTTGATCTCCACGATCTCGTCTCCGCGCTTGTCTTCCCGCGTGGCGGAAGGCACGCCTTTTTCCCGCAGCCGCAGCTTCTGTCCGCTTTGCGTTCCCGGCGGAATCTTCAACTGCGAACGCCCGTCGATGGTCGGCACCTCAATCTTGGCTCCCAGCGCGGATTCCCACGCTGCCACTGGCACTGTGACGTAAATATCGTCGCCTTCGCGCCGGAACACCGGATGCTCGCCCACGCGGATGATCACGTAAAGGTCGCCCGCCCCGCCGCCATGGATTCCGGCGTTGCCCTTGCCGGCGATGCGTATGCGCTGTCCGTCGCGCGTACCTGCCTTTACGCGTACTTCCAGTGGCTCTGTGCGCTCCACTGCGCCTTCGTCGTGGCATACGGGGCACGGAGGCTGCACTTTGCCGGTGCCGCCGCAGCGCGGGCAGGCAACGTTGAACTTCATGCCGCCGCCAGATTGCGTAATGTGGCCGCTGCCGTGTCATTGCGGGCACGTAGTGGGCGTTCCCACGACGCCGCTTCCGTGGCAGTTGGTACAGGTATCAAGTCGGGTGATGTTCAGGCGCATCACCGCGCCCCGGATTGCATCCCAGAATCCGACATTCACCTGGTATTCAAGATCGGTACCATGCTCCGGCC
>JBAVUZ010000347.1:0-4386 GCA_049697035.1 Candidatus Angelobacter sp.
GATACTGACCAGATCATTCCCAAACAATTTCTCAAGCGTATTGAGCGCACCGGATACGGCGAATTTCTCTTCTACGACTGGCGTTTTCAATCCAATGGGAAGCCGAACCCAGGTTTCGTTCTGAATGCCCAGGAGTATGCTGGGGCCACGGTTCTGGTGGCAGGCAGGAATTTTGGCTGTGGTTCGTCGCGCGAGCATGCAGTTTGGGCACTGCGCGATTATGGCTTTCGGGCCCTGATCGCTCCCTCCTTCGCGGACATCTTCACCACAAATTCGGCCAAGAATGGCCTGCTGCTAGTGACTCTGTCTCCGGCACAGATTCGTGACCTTATGACGCGTGCCCAACCCGGTGCTTTCGAGTTGACCGTCAATCTGGAGAGCTGCACAGTTTCTTCCGCGGACGGTTTTTCCGCCCAGTTTGCGATTGATCCTTTCACCCGCACCAGCTTGCTGCTCGGTCTGGACGAGATTGGAATGACCTTGCAGCACGAAGCCGAGATCTCCGAATACGAAAAATCCCACTGTTGATGGCACTGATGGAGTGATCACGCAAGGCCATACCAGAAATAAAAAGCCCCGCCGCAGCGAGGCTGACAACCTAGAAGCAAAGTTAATTTAGCGGGTGCCCGGAAGCTCGTCGTCTTCATCGTGCGTTGCACGAATCCGCCCGCGAATCTCGCCGCCGAGATGAGCGGTGGTGTGAACATTGGCATAGGTGACGCCACTGGCAACTGCTTGAATAACGTTCTGGAAGTCACCAACCGCAATGAGGAGATTGGCGTATGGAAACACAGGCAACTTCCAGAGCACGCATATCTGATAGCGCAACCACATTGATTGCGTCTTTTCTCGTATGGGTATGGGTCATCCTTTTGGCGGCGGTCGCCATTGCAAAACTCAGTCCTCCGGCGCCGGCCACAGCCGCCTCTCCATTGATCGAGTTCTCCGCCGAACGTGCGCTGGTTCATGTGCGCGCGATTGCCTCGTCACCTCATCCTCTTGGGTCGGAGGCCAATGTCGAGGTACGAAAATATCTGATTGCACAGCTCACATCCCTTGGCTTAAGCGCAGAGACTTTGGAAGCCACGGGGGTTGGGGTTTCTCGTCGTGGAACAACGATTGTTGTAGCTCGTACGCACGATGTTATGGCGCGCCTGAAAGGAACCGCAAGCACCAAGGCAATCATGTTAGTGGCCCATTACGACTCAGTCAGCGTGGCCCCTGGGGCTGCCGATGACAGCGCCGGTGTTGCTGCCATTCTCGAATGCATTCGCGCAGTACGGGCGGGGCCTGCCCTGAAGAACGATTTGGTCGTACTTTTCACGGATGGCGAAGAGGCAGGATTGCTGGGCGCCGAAGCATTTTCCAGGTCTTATCCGGCATTGCAGTCTGTCGGCCTGATACTCAATTTTGAAGCCCGAGGAAATCAGGGGCCTTCGATGCTTTTTGAAACCAGCCCTGGAAATTCGCTCTTGGTGGAAGCAGTAGCCCGTTCCACTCCTCATCCCGTAGGCTCTTCATTGTTTTATGCGCTTTATAAATTGCTGCCGAACGACACGGACTTCACGGCTTTTCGCCCTGCTAAGATTCCCGGATTAAATTTTGCCTTCGGCGAAAATCTCGAGGCTTATCACAGCCGTCTTGATACTCCGGAAAACCTGAGTCTTGCTTCGCTCCAACATCACGGTTCTTACGCGGTATCCTTGGCACGCTATTTTGGACAGATGAATTTGGCCCAGCTCAAAGAAGATCGACAGGATAGTGTTTTCTTCAATCTGCTTGGTGGAAGCATGATCTCCTATCGCCAACGCTGGGTTCTTCCCGGAAATCTGGTCGTCACACTGTTGCTGGTATCCATCCTCGTGTTGCATGGACGGCGATCAACGTTGCGAATGCGGGGCGTCGGGCTTGCTCTACTTGCTGCTATCACGGTGATAGTGTCCGTGCCGGCTGTATTGGCGGGCGCCTACTGGCTTCTTTTCCGGCTTTTGTCTGGACATGCGATCATCGGTGATTCCCAGTCAAACTCCTGGCTTCTCACCGGTTTTGTGTTACTGGGCGCCTGCACGGCAGCTGTGGCTCTGGTTCTGTTTCGAAAGCGCTTTTCTGTGTTCGAACTTTCGCTTGCAGGGTTGGTCCTTGTAGATCTATTGAGTTGGATCATTTCTCTGATATTGCCAGCCGGTAGCTACCTGCTGTTCTGGCCATTGTTGCTGATGACCATCGGCCTGCTGATCGTTACGTTGGCCGATAAGCCGACGCACGTAGGCTTGCAGGCCGTCGCCTGCTTGGCCGGTACCGCTGTCACAGTTCTTTTGTTCGCTCCATTGATCTATCTGCTGTACATATTCCTTACCCTCCAGCTTATTACGGTGGCCGCAGCCGGAGTTCTGATCGGTTTGTTTTTGGTCCTGGCCCTTCCGCTAATCAATATTGCGATACCACAAATTCACCAGAAATTCTCAGTATCTGCCGGTCTCGTGGCCGCCCTCGCTGCTTTTGGCATTGGACTCAGTCTGGCACATCACAGCGCCAACCATCCGAGTCGTGACACCGCCTTCTACAGCATGAATCCTGACAATCACAGCGCTGTATGGATCAGCTTCGATCGTGCTCCCGACAACTGGACCGCGCAGCTCTTTTCGCACGGCAAGGCAGAGTCCCATCCCATGCCGGACTATTTGGGAGGATTGGAAAGGCCGGTTCTGTCAGGCCCCGCGTCCCCATTGGATTTGTGGCCGCCTCTCGCTGAAATTAAATCCGACCAGAAAGACGGAGATCTTCGCAGAATACGGATGAATGTAAGGTCGCAACGAAAGGCAAGCGCTCTGCGTTTGACATTTCTTCAGAGCGTCAAGGTAGTTGAGGTCAAAGCCGGCGACCGCGTCATCCCGGTGACTCAGAGCTCTGTGCCGCTGAGCATCAACTTACTGGCCATGGACAGTGACGGTATTGATCTAGAGCTTACGGTCAAAGCGTCTGACAAGATTTCCTTTTGGCTTATGGATCAATCACTTGGGCTGCCAGACGGCCTGCGGCCACGGCCCAGCGATATCATGGCGGTGAATGGGAGCGATCTAACTCTAATTTGCCGAAAATATGCTATCTGAATTTCAGGTTAGGAGATGATGATTCTCGGTGGTCCCACCGATGCGACGAAAATCCGTCGTAAGGGAGACTATTGCCTTCCAGCCCTCCTCTGATATTCCAACCCTCCTCCCTCGTCATTTTCCGGTTCGGTGATCTGCTCTATGGGCGAGTTAAACGCTCATAGCAGCGTCAAGTACGGTTCTCCCCATCAATGTTCTCAATTCACCGTTACTTCTCCGCTGGTTTCCCACAGGGCCTGGTACAGCGGACACTGCTGGTATAGCGATTCGTGCGTGCCGGCAGCCACGACCTTGACTGCCCCCAAGACAATGATGCGTCCCAGATTCACGATACCTTCGCCCAGCTCTTCCAACAGAGGACGATAGACGACTGAATCTCCATAAAGAGCCAAGCTCCCATCCCTCACGGGAGTCAACTCGGGTTATAAGCTAAAGGACAAGCATTTGGTCGCGGCAAAACTGGCTCCAGAAACTCCGAACACGAGACTGTCTGTGGGTGATTACATCGGAGAAACCTACTGGACGCTCGTCCATATGGCACGATTTATCACTGGATCGTCCAGCGGGTCGGTTCTGCAGCAACCATTCAGTGAGGTCAGGAATACACGTTTGAGGACGCGCACGCGGCCGTGAGTGCGTATCTTGAAAATCTGAGTCGTACAGATCAGAGAAGAGCCTAGACACGATTTCCTCTTCGCCCCTCAAGCGCCGGGAATTCGTATAGGCGAATCTGCGGGTTTTGTTGCAGCGCTCGTCGGTGAAAGTGACGGCGCGGACTACTTACCTTGCGGGGCACGCCAACAATCTACTATGGCGAAGAGATTGGCATGGTCAATGTACCCGTCCCGCCGGCAGAGGTGCAAGACCCCGCGGAAAAGAATGAGCCAGGGTTAGGTCTAGGCCGGGATCCTGAGCGGTCCCCAATGCCATGGGACAATTCACCTCAAGGTGGATTTACTGAAGCTCGACCATGGTTGCTGTTAGGAAAGGATCACGACAAGGTCAATGCCGCCACTCTATCCCGTCAACCGGACTCCATACTCAATCTCTATCGCAGACTGATTCGGCTGCGGCGGGAAAATGAAGCATTGATCTCGGGCCGCGTTGAAAGCCTAACAGCAGAAGGTCCTCTTCTTCATTACCATCGCACAGACGACACGAAGCGTTTCGTCATTCTTCTGAATCTCGGCCATGAGCCGCGAGAAACTGCTTTCGGGGAAGGGCAGATCGTAATTTCGACATTTCTAGACCGTGAGAAAGAGTTGATCAACGGAAC
>JBAVUZ010000348.1:0-2886 GCA_049697035.1 Candidatus Angelobacter sp.
TGCCTTGGGAGGGCGCGCAATCGGGCGCTCTTAGTAGAAGCCAAAACGTAGCTCGCGCGGTTTCTGAAGAGCTCAAAAAAAGAGGCATGCCTGTCTCGAATCTCGCTGTGCCATTACGGCCATTGAATAACATCGCAACACCTGCAATCGCCGTGGAGTTGGCACCGGACGAAAACGATCTGCAGTCACTCGACAATCAGAAGCGGCAAGCCAACATCGCAACAGCAATCGCTTTAGCGATTGTGCAGGTCCGGAACCAGATAGGACCGCGCCAGTGATTCCCCGTCATTTTCAGATTACTATTGCGCTGGTGTTACTGGCGATATTGATCAGCGGCATAATAATCATCCGAATGACGCATAAGGAGGAAGCGCTCACGCTCCAGGCGGCGGAGGCAGCCCCGGCGGCGCCGATGGTAGGCGGCAAGCAGGAGCATATTCAGCTATTGCTGGCGTACGATGACGATCAGGCGCTGCGCTGGCGTCCGGCGGATGTTTTTCTGCCGGCAGACCGCAATCTCCGCGCTCGTGAAACGCTGCGTTCCGTGCTGGCCCAGTATCTGCAAATGCCTTCTCCGCATCCGCTGGCCAAAGGCGCTGATATAAAAGATGTATATTTCATCAGCGACGATACGATGATCGTGGACACCACAGCGCAGTTTGCCGACGGCCATCCTTCAGGGATCCTGCTGGAAGAGTTGACTTTGACTTCCCTGATTGAAACACTCACCGCCAATGTTCCTGGCATCGCCAGGATCAAGTTTCTAGTGGACGGCAAAGAACGTGAAACCCTGGCCGGCCATGCTGATTTAATGTCCTTTTATCAGACGGCTGCCGTGCATGAACTGGCCAAGGAGTTTGAATAAACATGCCTCCAGTGATCGGGGTCTTTGACTCGGGATTTGGAGGCCTGACTGTATTGCGGGAGTTGCGTCAGGCGCTGCCTGCTGCAGATTATCTTTATTTCGGCGATACCGCGCATTTGCCTTACGGGGCTAAGTCCGTTCGCACAGTGGCCAAGTACGCAATTTCCGCCGCCCATTTTCTTGAGGAACACGGGATTGAAATGCTGGTAGTCGCGTGCAATACGGCCACCGCGTTGGCTTTTGAAGACATTCGAAGTGCCGTAAAAGTGCCAGTGGTCGGTGTTATAGAACCCGGAGCTGAGCGGGCGGCGGCAATTTCAAAAACCAAAAAAGTAGTTGTGGCCGCCACCGAAGCCACCGTCGCAAGCCATGCGTACCAACGCGCGCTTGAGCAACGAGGGATGCAGGCCACTGAGAAGGCTTGCCCTCTTTTTGTTCCGCTGGTGGAAGAGGGCTGGGTTGAGCATCGCGTCACGGAAGAGGTCGCTCATATATATATGGACGAAGTCTTTCAGGATGGCGCGCGCGATGCTGACGTTCTGGTGCTGGGCTGCACGCATTACCCGCTGATTCGGCCTTTGTTGCGCAGGGTCGTTCCACAGACAGTAGAGATTGTGGATTCAGCCGAGTCCACCGCGGCCAAAGTGGTGGAGTTGCTCGGCACAAATCGAGCAAAAGGCGCGCCGGGGGATTTACGCTGTTACGCGACGGATTCGGTAGAAAAATTTCGGCGGCTCGGGAGTAAATTTCTGGGCTGTCCCATTGCAAAGATTGAGTTGGTAGACATTGAAAAATAACAAAGACATGTTTTTTCGCTCTGATAATCGGGTGCCGGAGCAGATGCGCCCAGTAAACATTATTCCTGAATTTATCTCCACCGCGGAAGGCTCTGCCCTGATTGAAGTCGGCAACACTCGCGTAATCTGCACCGCTTCGATTGAAGAAAGCGTGCCGGGCTTCATGAAAGGCACCGGCAAAGGCTGGATCACCGCCGAATACAGCATGCTGCCGCGTTCCACCCTGACGCGCACTGCGCGCGAGGCCAGCCGCGGACGCCAGAGCGGGCGCACGCATGAGATCCAGCGCCTGATTGGACGCGCCATGCGGGCAGTCGTTGATCTGAAACAACTGGGCGAGCGCACTATTACGCTTGATTGCGATGTAATCCAGGCCGACGGCGGCACGCGCACGGCGTCGATCACCGGCGCATTCGTGGCGCTTGGCCTGGCCATGCAGAAGCTGGTGGAAGCTGGATCGCTTTCTGCTGCGCCAATCCGCGACTTTGTTGCCGCAACCAGCGTTGGGATTGTGGAAGGCACAATCCTGCTGGATCTTTGCTATGAAGAAGATTCGCAGGCTGAAGTTGATCTCAACTTTGTGATGACCGGAGCACGCAAAATTGTTGAGGTGCAGGCCACAGCAGAGCAACACCCGTTCGACGAAACCCAGCTTAAAAAAATGATGGACTATGCCGCCGGGGGCATCGAAGCGTTGATCGCCAGGCAAAGGACTATTCTGGCTCAATTGCCATTACGGCAGTAGAAGTTATTCCTTGGCGAAATCTTCATCGTCGAAGATATAAGGCGCTGACCGGATCAGCTTGAACCGTACCTTCAAATCGCACTGGTCGCACACGGGAAACAGGTCGTCGCGATACATAACGGCTTCATGCGCCTGACGATGGCCCTTGTCGTGGATGACTTCATAGATTCCACTTTCCATCACCGGCTGTCCGGGCAGGAAAACAGTGCTGTGCTGGGCCGACTTGCGGCGATGGCTCCGCTCTTTGTCTCGGCCCGACATTTGGGTCCAGCTAAGTTTTTTGCGCGTGGGGGTTTTGGATAATTGGGTAGCGTTCATTTTTTGTAATAGTAACAGGCACTTGCGATTTTGGCTCTAACCCGGATTTCTCACAAATAAATAGGAAAAAGCCGTTGTTCGTGGCATAAGTGATTTGTCAAAGAATCATTTAGCGCCAGAGGAGACAACGGCTTTTCTATGACAGAGTGTAATCAAGTCAG
>JBAVUZ010000349.1:0-2064 GCA_049697035.1 Candidatus Angelobacter sp.
TGTCCACATAGCCCAACCTTGGCGCCGGACTTGTGCGCCTCCGTGATGACGTTGCTGATCATCCATTTGACTGCATCGTCTTGCTCGTCAAACAACTCAGCCAGCTCCTCGGAATCCCGATCAATGCCAAGCGTAAGCTGCGTCAGGTCATTGCCGCCGATCGAGAAGCCGTCAAACCGCTCGGCGAATGCCTTAGCTAGAACGACATTCGAGGGAATTTCGCACATCACATACACTTGGAGGCCATTCGCTCCGCGCTGAAGACCGTTCTCGGCCATTACCGCAAGAACACGGTCGGCCTCCTTGATCGAGCGACAGAAGGGGATCATGACAATCGCATTTCTAAAGCCCATTTCCTCGCGCAGGTAGCGTAGCGCGTGGCACTCAAGCGCAAAGCCTTCGCGATAACGCGGTGAGTAGTAGCGCGATGCGCCGCGAAATCCGAGCATCGGATTCTCCTCCTTCGGCTCGAAGCTCGCACCGCCAATCAGGTTCGCGTACTCGTTGGTCTTGAAGTCGCTTGTGCGCACAATAACCGGCTTTGGGTGGTGGGCAGCCGCGATGCGCGCCAGGCCGCGCGCTAAGCGGTCGACAAAATATTGACTCTTGTCTGCGTAGCCCTGCGTCAGCTCCCCGATGGCGCGCTTGGCCTCCTGGTCTTCTAGCCTATCGAAGTGCACGAGCGCCATCGGATGGACCTTTATGTCATTGCTGACGACAAATTCCATGCGCGCGAGTCCAACACCATCGGCGGGCAGGCGCCACCAGCGAAATGCCGCGGCAGGATTGGCGAGGTTGAGCATCACCTGGGTGCGAGTCGTCGGGATGTGTTCGAGATTGACTTCCTCCACCTCGAAGTCGGCCGTTCCCTCATAAATGAAGCCCTCATCTCCCTCGGCACAGGACACGGTCACTTCTTGCTCGTCATGGAGAACCTCCATTGCATTGCCGGTCCCGACGACTGCCGGAAGGCCCAATTCGCGGCTGACGATTGCAGCGTGCGAGGTACGGCCGCCGTGATCGGTGATAATGGCGGCAGCGCGCTTCATGATCGGCACCCAGTCCGGGTTGGTCGTGCGCGTCACCAGAATTGCCCCGCTGATGAAGCGACCGATATCGCGCGGGCTGTCGATCAGACACGCGCGGCCGGCCACAACCGCCTCACCGATACTGAGGCCCGAAGCGAGCTTTCGGCCCATCGATTTGATCCGGTAGGTTTTGAATGCACTCGCTTCCCTGCGCGATTGGACCGTTTCGGGTCGCGCCTGGACAATGAACAGCTCGCCGGTCTCGCCGTCCTTGGCCCATTCCATATCCATCGGGCGCCCATAGTGGTCTTCGATGGAGGATGCCCAGCGCGCGAGTGCGAGAATGTCTGGGTCGCTCAACACAAACGCAGTGCGTTCAGCCCGCGATGTCGGCACGTTGCGGGTCGGACGATCAGCGTCGCTCGTGTAGATCATCTTGCGAGACTTTTCGCCGAGCTTCTTCTCAATGATCGGCGTGACTCCGGCGTTCGACAGGAACGGCTTGAAAACCTCATACTCGTCGGGATCGACCGCGCCTTGCACGACGTTCTCGCCCAAGCCCCAGGCCGCGTTGATCAGCACGACCTTGTCGAAGCCTGTTTCAGTGTCGATCGAGAACATGACGCCCGCGCCACTGAGATCGGCGCGCACCATGCGTTGCACACCGATGGAAAGCGCGACCTTCATATCGTCGAAGCCCTTGGCCCGCCGATAGCTGATGGCACGATCGGTAAAGAGCGAGGCGTAGCAGCGGCGGCAGGCATCCAGAAGCGCCACCCTCGCCGCTATATTTTCTTTGTCCGTTCTATTTTTGCACGTTTTCCTGCCAGCATGCTTCGGCGAGGTCCTTTGGCCACGTGCCGCGGAGGAATTCATGGCGGATCGTGGCACCTATCTCGGCAAGCGGCGCGTGACCGGCATCGAAGGCTTTCAACGAATCGGCGATCACGCGTCTGAGCCCATTCGCCTCGACATATTGCCAATACGCTTCGGCGGTGGTGGCGAACCCCGGCGGCACCTTGACGCCCTTTCCGCC
>JBAVUZ010000350.1:0-11067 GCA_049697035.1 Candidatus Angelobacter sp.
GCACTATCCAAAGCCAACAGGCGAGCCGCGTCCAAAAATGAGGAGTTGTTGAAGAAGCACGACCAAAAGCCGAAGCCGATGACTCATGTCCTCACCGTGGACGTGGAGGACTATTTCCAGGTAGAAGCGTTTACCGGATCAGTTGACCGAAAAGGCTGGCATCGGTGGCCGTCACGGGTGGTGGCGAATACTCACCGTGTGCTGGATCTCTTTGACCAACACAATGCCAAGGGAACATTTTTCTTCGTTGGCTGGGTGGCCGAACGATTTCCGCACCTGGTGCGCGAAGTCCAGTCTCGCGGGCATGAGCTTGCTTGCCATAGTTACTGGCATCGTACCGTCTACAGCCTCACGCCGGATGAGTTCCGCAAGGACACGCGGCAGGCCAAACACGCGATTGAGAATGCGTCTGGGATTCCGATCGCGGGTTACCGCGCGCCCAGTTGGTCCATCACCAAATCCTGCCTCTGGGCCCTGGACATCCTTGCCGAAGAGGGATTTACATACGACTCCAGCATTTATCCCATTCGACATGACCTTTACGGAGTGCCGGGTGCGCAAAGGTTTCCGTACACGCATGATTGCGCGAACGGACTAAAACTTCGGCAGTTTCCTCCTGCGACTCTTCGTTTTTTCGGTACAAATCTACCCGCAGCGGGCGGAGGATATCTGCGGATTTTTCCATCGGCTTTTACCGAACTTGCGTTTCGTACATTTGAAAAGAAGTATGGTGAGCGGGTTGTCGTTTATCTGCATCCGTGGGAACTCGATCCGGAGCAGCCGCGCATCAGTGGGCCGCTGAAGTCGCGTGTGCGCCACTATACGAACCTCAAACACATGCACGCCAAGCTGAATACAGTCTTGAGCCGGCGCAAGTTCCAGCCTTTTAAAGATGTGCTGGCCGAGGAAGCCGGTGAAACCCAGGCGCAGCAGAGCGCGCGCCATGCCTCCGGATTAGTGGCCGATAAACACTTGCATGAACCGCTTCACGCGGTGGCGCACATTGCAAAAGGCAGAAGATGACGCCGCACTCTGCCAACCGCAACATGGTGCTTGCCTACCATGAGGTGATGCCTGAATCGAACTACGCTTACTGCGTAACGCTAGCTTCGTTTGCTGAGCAACTGAGCTTGCTTGATTCACTGAAAAAGACGAAGTCATTCGATGTTCAAATTACTTTTGATGATGGCGAACAATCACAATTTCACAACGCGCTGCCATTGCTAACGGAATACGGATTTAAAGCGACCTACTTTGTCACTCCCGGGCTGATCGGCACGGCTGCAAAATTCCTCGGCTGGGATGACTTCAGGGCGTTGCAGGCCGCAGGACATTCGATTCAGTCGCATGGCTGGTCGCACAGGTTTCTTACGTTTTGTTCTGAAGCGGAATTGGCTCACGAGCTGCGCGCATCAAAGCAGTCCATGGAAGATAATCTTGGCAGCGCGGTTGCTGAAATATCAGTTCCGGGGGGACGATGGGACCGGCGAGTGCTTGAAGCTTCCGCCGCTGCCGGATACCGGCGCGTTTATGTTTCCGATCCATGGGTCGAAACAGAAATCGACGGAGTTGAGGTCATCGGCAGATTCATGGTGCGGCGGACGACGACGATTCCGGAACTGGAAAGGGTTGTTGCCAAAGAAACGAGCGCCCTTCGTAAATTGCGCCTGCGCTCTCAGCTTAGAGAAGGCTTGGTAGGCATTTTGGGCGACAGTTTATACCACCGGATATGGTGCCGATTGAGTGGACATAACGATTTTGAAGCGGCCCGGCAACAGCAAATGTATCTCCGAGAGAAAGAGAAATGAGCGGCGTGAAGGTATTACAACTCATCAGCAGCGGCGGTTATTACGGCGCAGAAAATATGCTGCTGAACCTCTGCGCCAGCCAGCAGAAAGCCGGTTGCCAGAACAGCCTGATGATTTTTTACAACGTGCATGCGCCCAACATTGAATTCTATGAGCGCGCGCGACGTCGCGGCCTGAGCGTGCGCATGGCGCATTGCCAGGGCCGCGCAGACTGGCGCGCCGTCCGCCAAATTGAAGAGTGCATCCAGGAAGATGGGATTGAAGTGCTCCACACGCATGGATACAAGGCCGACCTTTATGGCTATGTCGCCGCGCGGCGCTCCGGTAGACCAATCGTCGCAACCTGCCATAACTGGCTCGGAGGCACCGCTGCTCTGGGCATCTACAACCATCTGGATCGCATGGCACTCAAGAGATTTCACGGCCTTGCAGCCGTATCGGATTCAGTAGCGCAACGCCTGTTTGACTCCGGCGTCTCCCCCAAAAAAATCAGGACAATCGCAAACGGTATCGATGTGGAACTGTTTGAGCGCGCACGTCCTTTGCCTGTATTCGACTTTGACGGCAACAAAGTTGTCGGCATGGTAGCCCGGCTTGATCTTCAGAAAGGTTTTGAATATCTGCTGCGGGCCGCGCGTGAACTTTGCGGAGCTTTTCCGGAGCTGAAAGTTGTAATCGTGGGTGAAGGTCCTGATCGCCAGGCGATTGAGAACATGATCCAGCGATTCGGATTGCAATCGAGTGTGATTGTCGCTGGCCAGCATTCCGATATGCCGGCCATTTATGCGGCGATGGATATCTTTGTACTGCCATCGCTCAATGAAGGATTACCAATGACGATTCTTGAAGCCATGGCCGCATCCAGGCCGGTG
This sequence comes from Candidatus Angelobacter sp., assembly GCA_049697035.1. Classification (GTDB taxonomy): domain Bacteria; phylum Acidobacteriota; class Terriglobia; order Terriglobales; family Acidobacteriaceae; genus Angelobacter. The sequence continues at coordinate 2,681 of JBAVUZ010000350.1, forward strand.
ATAGCAACCAGAGTCGGCGCGATTCCCACGGTGATCAAAGACGGAGAAACGGGCTTGCTTGTTGATCCAGGCGATGCTAATGGATTGCGAGATGCACTCGCGCGTTTGCTCACCGATTCTGATTTCTCCCGCCGCATCGGATCGGCTGGACACAATTGGGTGAGCCGCAATTACACTTCTGAAGCCATGGCGCTGAAGTATCGCCAGATGTACGACGAAGTTCTGGGCGTTTCTGCGATTGCCACAATCCCAACGCAGGCGCTGGATAACAGGAACGCGGATGCGAGGCGCGCATGAGTCCCATGGAAGAGACAGCGGCGGCGACAATGATTGCACAACCCGTGTCGCCTCAAGTGGTAAAGATTTCCATCATTATTCCAGCGCTGAATGAGGAAAAGATGATCGGCCGCTGCCTGGAATCGCTGACAAAGCTGGTTTTCGCCCGTGATCGATTTGAAGTATTGGTGATAGACAATGGGTCGCGGGACCGAACTTTGGCGATAGCAGACTCCTTTAAAGATCGCCTTAACCTGAAGGTCTTGCAACAGGCGGGTGTTCACATTTCCGCACTGCGTAATCTGGGAGCACGCGCCGCCACGGGCGATATCCTGGCATTTCTGGATGCGGATTGCCTGGCTCCGGCAGACTGGCTCGATCAGATGCTTGTATTAGCGCCTGCCAATGGCGCAGGCGTTCTGGGCGCGCACTATTTGCTTCCGGAAGATTCATCATGGGTAGGAAGAACATGGCATCGCTATCAGGAAGCACCCAAGTCCGGCGAAGTATCGCATGTTCCAGCAGGCGACCTGATTATGCGCCGTGAAGACTTTCTAAAGCTGGGCGGTTTCGACGAGACGATCCAGACCAATGAGGATTACGAGCTTTGTGAACGTGCCAGAAAAGCTGGTATGGACGTCCGCGCTTTTCCGCAGATCGGAGTAATTCATCTGGGGACGGCACAGAGCTTGCGCGTGTTTTTCCGCAAACAAGCGTGGCATGGAACACACGTTATCAAGGTCTTTCTGCGCGATGTGTTCAGGTCGCACAATCGCAAAGCAGTGTTCTTTGCCGCATACACTTTGCTCAGCCTGCTGGCTGTGTCGGCCGGCGTTGCATGGGCGCTTGCGTGGCACGGGCCCTGGCTATTGCCTGCGGCAGGATGTGCCGCATTGTGCCTGCCGCCAACCGCGCTCGCGGTCAGGCATGTACTGAGCAGCGGGCGATATTCTGATTTCTTTCCTCTCTTCGCGCTTTACCTGACCTACGGAATCGCCCGCGCCAAAGCGCTCCTAAGCATCAAGAACTTTGTCTAAATTCCCATCGACTTAGTGGACTGCGGCCCGTACGTTCGTCGGCGGATTCGGTCTGGTTGTGGCGCCGGAGAAGAATTCGTAAGCGCCAAGATCGTATCCTGCTCCCTGCGCCCGCAGCACTCCATCCTTGTCCGTATCAATGGTCGGCCCGGGATTCGGTTCGAAAGGATTACTGGGCACAATTGTCAGGCCCGTATTTATAGCCGGACTGCCCGTGAGAATGTGGTAATCGCCAATAGAACGATTTGCCAATAAGGGATCCGCGTTGATGTTGTTGGTCGTTTGCGCGGGTCCTGAGCCAACTCCGAACCAGAGGTTCTTGTCTCCGGTGATCTGGGCCAGGCTGCCGTCAATATAAATTTCGCCCGGCAACTGGTAAGCCACGTTGTTGCGCAGGTGCATGATCAGTGTTGCCGGGCCGCCAGCCACGCCAAACGCTCCGCGCGAGCCGCTGGCATTGGCGGAGTTGTTGGCGGCACAATCGGAAAGCGTGTTGTTAAATACCTCCACCGAGCCGGTCCCAGGAGTGCCGTTGTTGGTAATGCCGGCAACGTAGATACAGGAAAACGCCGCGCCCAGTTGCAACGGATCCATTAGTCCAACGTGATAGATCACGTTGTTATAGGCCTCCACTGCACCTTTGGACGGATCGACGGTCGCAAAGTTGATGCCGTTGCAGTTGTCGCCATGGATCAGGTTGTCATGCACGTGGAGATCGAATTGATTGAAGCCGGTAGTATCCGTGGCGCCGCAGGCCGGCGTGCAAAGAGGTGAAGAATGGAATTGCAGCGCGCGGCAAGTGAAGTTGTCGTGGATGTGGTTCCACCCTACGTCAACATGGTTTGAATCAGTGCTGAAATAAACCGCATGATAGAACTTTGAGGAGGTGGGATTAATTCCGGCATTGTGAACTTCATTCCCGTAAAACTTTGCCTGGTCGGCGCCACTCATTTGAAAGCAGCCCACCTGGTCGTCAGCGCCGGGACACTGCATTTCATTCCCGATAATCCGCCAGCCCGTGCCGCCAACATCCATTGCCTGGGTGCCGCCTACAATGTGCAGCTGCGAAATCACCCAGTAATCTATGTTCACGCCGATGTTCGGCGTGCGGATTCCGTAATAAAGACCGCCCGCCACGCCCACTGTCACAGTCGCGTTGGGATAGGCAATCAATGCCTTGGGAGCGGCAGCCGTGCCGGAATTGCTGGCGCCCGCGTTGTCCATGCTCAGATAAGCCGTGAAATTATCCTGCGAGGTTTGCGCAATTCCGTCTTCGATGTACGCCGTATCGCCTGCGGCAATGGCGTTCTTGGCCTTTGGAATCGTCTTCCAGGGCGACGTGAAGCTGCCTGTGTTGGCGTCATTTCCCGCAGTGGCGACAAAAAATATATTGCCCGCCCGCACTGTGAATGGCAAACCGTTGCTGGCGCCAATTCCCGGCACATTCACAATTATGCTTCCGGTTTTTGCGGCAGCTCCCAGTTGAAAAATAATCTTGCCGTCAGACCACAGAGGATAGTTGGCAACCGCGCCTCCGCCAACAGTCACCGTGGAGGTCCCTTGTGTGGCCCCAAAGCCCTTGCCCCAGATTGTGACCCAAACGCCATTGTTGTTCTGGCCGCCCGCATTCGGGCCGCTTTCCAGATCAGAGAAAAAGATGCGCGGAGGCGCAGTTTGCCCGCTCATGAACGCAGCAGACAACAGCAAGGACAGCACTGAAACGATTTTTACAAATCTAAGCATTGCAACTCCAACTTAATATCTTTGTGACGAGCAAAAATTGCCGCGGCCCGCTTAGGGCACTGGAATGGTCACGGCGACCTGTGCGGAAGCCGCGCTCTCTACACCGCTGGTATCCATAGCGGTCACCACGTAAAAGTACTGCTTGCCCGAAACGGGGGTGGAATCGGTAAAAAGCAGTGTCGACGCCGCAACGGTCGGAGAAATCTTGCTATAAGGACCTCCGCTCACCGTGCTCCGGTAAACGTTGTATCCCTGTAACGTCGCGGATGTGCTTGCGTCCCACGCGATATCGACGGAATGAGCGAGCGGAGTAAGACCAGTACCCGCAAGAGGAACAGAGAGCACGGTTGCCCCGTTACTCATCAGAACCAAGCTGCCATTCACGGTTCCCGCCGCGGCGGGATTGAAAACGACCGGAACATTCACGCTTTGCGCCGGATTCAGATTGATCGGCGTGGTGATGCCCACGGAGAATCCGGAGCCGGCTATCGTGTCCTGCGTTATTGCGACAGCGACAGTTCCTGTGTTGGTAATTTTCACCGTTTGCGTTGCCGGGGTGTTCAGCACCTGCGAGCCAAAGCCAAGGCTGCTGGGAGTGGCGGAAAGAGTGGCCGAAGAAGGCACCGGTGTGGGAGTGGGTGAACCGCCGGCAGACTGTGTGCCGCCTCCCGCGCAACCGATCGCGCTCACCATCGAGATAAGTAACACCAGAAAAGTCCCCGCATGACCCACATGATTCATTTTGTTGCGCACAGTAACTCCTCAATCTGTAAGAAATCTTCAGGCGCCCTGCCAGCGCTTCTGAAGCTCCTCCATCACTTCATCACTTCGATGTTTACGTCTCAAGGAATAAGTGTCCGCAGTCGAATCGTTCGACCATGCACCACGCCATCCGCAGTCCACTGCCTTTTAGTGGGCGCGCGTGCGCGAACTTCTCTTATCTCTTGCCTAACGCTTAACCAGAAAAACCAAAGATCCCGGAAGGAAAAAACTACGAGGGTACCGCTCTGTTGTTGCAAAACGATTTGCAAGAATGTGGCCACAAATTCAGATGTGCAGAAACGCTGGAATTTAGCGGGTGTTTACGGGAAACGCGAAAAGCAGGCAGGAATCAAAAGTGTAAATTGTTCCAGAGACGACGTTCACAAGATGTAATTTCGAGATCGGTAGTTTAGCTGACACAAACAGTTGCGTAGTGTGCAAACAATTACACACTACGCTAAAACCTACGCAGTGCGGGTCATTTCCAAACGAAATACACTTTGCCCAAAATAAGAGAGTGTTTTGGGAATCGACGTGAGTCTTGCGTACCGCAGAAGCTTGCCGCTTGCCCAGGTAATGTCAGGATTGCCAAAGCCGCAGCCGCTCAAGAGCTTCGACCAGAACTCCGGTTGCTGATGTTTGAACCATTCGATGTTGGGCGTTAAAGGGCTTCGCATGCCCAGGTCGCCAAAAATATTGTGCCGCGCGGCGTCCATGATGATGAGCCTGCCACCCGGCTTCATCATGGCGGCAATGTTGCGGAAGATGTTCTGGTACTCGCGGACCGCCGCGGGCGAGTCAAGCAGGGCAATGCAGCTCTTTTCATCCAGATGATTGATGGAGGCCACCGATAGCACGACATCGAAGTGGTTCTCGGGACCATGAAATCCCTGAACCGTAAGCGGAAGAATCGTTGCCTGTGGCAAATCAAGTTTCTCCGCCATCAGCTTAAAGGCGTTGTGGCATTCACTGGAGTCGTAACAGCCTTCAGCCATCGGTTCTAAGCCTACCGTTTCAGCGCCATGGAGCGCTGCCCACAGGCACAGCATGCCTTTGCCGCAGCCAATCTCAAGCATCGTCTTGCCGCGGAAATCTATGTCGCGAAAAAGTTGCGTTGCGGCACGCGCGAAATCAAATCCGTGGTTCCAAATCCCCATTTCCTGGCCTAATTTTCTGAGGCGCTCGGCAGGTGAAACGGTAGTTGGTTCGGTTGGAACGCTTTGATAGATGGTTGACATGTTTTACTCCGGTTGAAAGTTTTGCCGCGACGATTCAGTCGCGCGAACTGTTGCATGACCGCGCAAAGCAGCCACTACGCCTGCCGGTAGATTGCGCTTTAGCCACGCTTTGATTCCGCGTTTTTGCTTTTGTACTTGAAGATAAAGACGACCCAGCTTCGAAGGTCCGGCAATGAACAAGTTGAGATAGTTTTCCTGGTGCGCCCCGAACTTCGATTTATACGCATCGGCTCCTCCCAGAAAGTCATAGCGCCTGGCGCCGGTGCGGACCATCTCTTGCAGCAGGTGTGACTTCAAGGCGTACCCGATCTTTTCTGCCGCGTATTTGGGATGAAAGCCTTCCTGCAGAAGTGAAACTGTATCGTTATAGCGAAAACAGAATTGGGCCCCCACGGTTTCACCATTCAATTCCAGTTGCCAGAATTCCAGCCAGCCGCGCTGCAAAAACGCCGTTGCCATTCGATAGTAGAAGTCTCGGCGCGCATTGCCGGCGAACGCGCCGGCCTCACCGCGGCCGGTCCAGCGCATCTGATGCAGATCAAATAGGGTTTGCAAGTGCGTTTTGAGATCAGCCGCATCTTCGCAACGCGAGAATTTAACCGTGAATCGTGATTGAAGGCGCCTGGGATAACGCGTCAGCAATGGCCGGAACGACGAGTCCAGAGAACTCACGTACTCCGGCCACGTCGAAGGCAAATCAATAATGAAATTGGGTGTCAGCGTGGAATCGATCGCCAGGGCTGATTCCTGCGCTTCCCGGGAAAGGCACTCCGCCACCGGCGAATGTTGTGGCAGCGTTTCCAGCGCGCATACATGCCATTCTTTCTGTCCGGCGAGCCACGCGGCAAACGCTTTTGCGCAGTGGCTCGCAAATCCCGGAGTGGTAATGAAATCCAGACCGTCAGAGTCTCCTGATCCCGCGCCGACCATCCGGAGAATCATTACGGACATGCCGAAAAAGCTTGTCTTGTCTAAATACAAAGGAATAATTCCTACGACTGCATCGGCGGAGTCCGCAAAAACCAAGGCACGAAGATCTTTATCCAGACCATAAACCTGCCACCACGAGGCCAGCCATTCTGGCGTTTGAAAAATTGAGGACGCTGAATTTGCGCGCAGCAGGCTATTCCAATGTCCACGAAACTGTTCCAATTCGTCCCAGGTACGGCATACACGCACGGACAAAGCGGTCTTTGCGGCCGTAGCGGACACTGCAGCGAGTTCGACTGGAATGGCAGACATAGCTCGTCAGCCCGTAAATGTGCAAGTCAACGGCCACCCATCGGGAGAAGCTTTGCGCGCAAAGTCCTTTAATTGAGGGACCTTCCCGAAATGGGCGCTTTAGCGATGAGGCGGTTTGACGAAAGAATATGAAATGATTTTCACATTTGTGATAAAGAAGCCGCAACTTCCATGTAAATATTTTGTAAACAGGCTTGTTTGCTCTTGCAAATGATTTGCATGTTCAATATAGTACACTGTACTAAAGTACAGCAAGTTAGTGACCAAGTGGACGATTGCCAATAGTATTCAGCAGGCCCCCTAGGGATTTTGCTTTTCCTGTATTTCGGAAAAGTCCCCCTTCGCGCTGAAGATTGATGGCATTTCGACGGAACCGGACACCTGGAAGGGGTTAGAGAAATCTTGCAGCCCAACTTATTTAAGTTGGCTGGCCCAAGCATTGGGTTTGAATCCAGTGCAGTGCTGTTAAAAAATATCTTCCAGTCGGGCGTTCTTGAACTGCGCGGCATTTGCTGATCGCAAGTTTTCAGAAACGCCATTCGTTTCAACTCCACTATACAAATGTTAGGGATTTTATGCGGCGGCACGATCTGAGAATCTTCTCATGTGCAAACTGTCGCATAAGGCGCAATAAATTGATTGCAACTCACTGCATATAGTGACGTGGATCACAACCAAGATTGGGAACCAGATACTAAGATAAGGGACACGGATTTTTGATACCGCTTTTCCCGGCAGAGCCGGTCAAGGATTTTTTTTTCGCCCGATTGCAAAGGTAAACGAGAAGAGGGATGATGGAAAAGCAACACGTTAATACCGACGCTGAATGCCCGGTATGTCACACCCTGATTCGTTCCTCAATGCATTCATCTCTTTGCACAGGTAACGAGATCGTGGAGGTGACACCTCCTGAGCGCCGCAAACGTCAGCTACGTTGCGGACACGAAGAAGTGGATCCCTCGGCATTTCCTCTGGTGTCTGCAGCCCATGAATTTAAAACTCCGCTGGTGGTTATGCTTGGCTACACAGACCTTTTGTTGAACGGTCATCTGGGCGCGATCAACCAGCGACAGAAACAGGTGCTGGCAGAAATACAGGAAGGCGCGCAGCGCCTGCAAAAACTGATTCAGGACCTGTTGTTGCTTCAGGAACTCAAAGCAGGCCGGGACATTGTCCAGAATCTTGAATCCACCAGCGTTGACGAAAGTGTCAGCGAGATTTTCAACTACTGGTCTCCCACGGCCACGCAGAAGCGTATCCGGTACCAATTCAATCCATCGGAAGGCAATGAAAGAGTCCGTGTGGAGCCGCTCAAGCTGCAGCATATCGTTTCCAATCTGATTGAAAATGCTTTGAAGCATACGCCCGCGCAAGGATTGGTGACTGTCAGCGTGACACCCTGTTTCTGGGAGAGGCGGAAAGCCCAGAGCGAATTTTTGTTCAATATGGAACGGAAAGAAAGCCGCAAGGTGGAGAATGCGGTTCGCATAGACGTAAGTGATACCGGACGCGGGATCGCGGCCGAGCATCACGACGAAATCTTTGAAGACTTCATACAGTTGCCGGGAGGGTCCGCTCGCGGCACCGGGTTAGGACTGGCCATAGCCCGGCGCCTGGTGGAAGCCCACGGCGGAGTCATATGGGTCGAAAGTGAAGTCGGCAAAGGAAGCAAGTTTTCATTGTTGTTGTCCCAGGCCAAACAGGAGGCCAATTGAGCGCGCCAAATATACTACTCGTCGACGATGAACCGAGTGTTCTTCGTTACACCAAGACTCTGCTCGAAATTGAAAATTACAATGTGGAGACCGCAGGCAGCGGTGAAGAGGCATTGCAGCGCATGACCCGGGGACCTGCTCCCAATTTGATCATTCTCGACATGGTGATGCCGGGCATGGACGGCCTGCAGACGCTGGAAAATTGCAAGAAACTTCATCCCGAACAAAAAGTTGTGATGATCTCCTGCGTGAATGACACCAACCGCGTGGTACAGGCGATTAAGCTGGGAGCGTCCGATTACGTGACGAAGCCATTCTTATCACAGCAGTTTCAGGGCGCGATTCGCAAGGCCCTGAATCCGGCCGTTTTGAAT
>JBAVUZ010000351.1:0-2409 GCA_049697035.1 Candidatus Angelobacter sp.
TGAGCTTCCATGTGCCTTCAGAAGGGAGCGTGTACAGGGTGTAAGTTCCGGCCGGCACTTTTGCGCCGCCGATATCGAGCGCGATGGCCGTGGTGAGCGTGGTGGCTTCATTGGCGCCGGTACGCCAGACTTTTCCGTAGGGCGCAAGATCTGTCCCCAGCTTTCTGCCCTTGAGAGAAGGACGGCTGTAATCAATGGTGACTTTCTTGCCGTTGATGGTGCAGTCAGCGGTGCCGGGAGGGCTGGGACGCTTGCTCTTGTCTTCTTTCTGGGGCTGCTGCGGCGGCTGGGCGGAAGCAGCGAGCGCCGGCTGGAGAGCGGATGCAGCTCTCGGCTGCGCCAGGGCGGTCGCGGCCATCGGCTGCGCTAAAACAAAAGCCGCGAAGATGAAGACGCTGAGCGCTAGTGCGGAAAAATGTTTGATGGTCATGATGAATTGTCCTTTCCTTGAAAGCGCTCCATTATCGCGCAGCCGGGCCGCAGGTGGCCAGCAGCCAGCAGCGCACGGTTTTTTTTTGTCGCGGCGCGCGGCCAACGTTTTTTCAGCGCCGCACGACCGACGGTCACGGCTACTTGCTTTTGATCGCGGCGCAGGCGGCGTTGAACTCTGATTTGCCGCCTTCATGCAGAGTAAGAGGCACCACCTCTTGTTTGTAAGGACGCATATGGTGATTCGTGACCAGCACGCCCCCGGGATCAAAAGCGCGGTTGAGCGAGCCGCCGTCGTCAAGCACGAGGTCAGGGTTGTTCCACTTGCCCCGGAAATCAAGTGACGGTGCGGTGCTGCCGCTGAAGGTGGAGTAATAGGAGGCATAAATATGCGCCGTCTTACCCTGGAGATCGATGCCGTGAGGATTTTGAAAGTCGCCGCCAAGCCGGAGATTGAATTTTTCTCCGCGTGGCGTGCATATCAATGCGTTGCCGGTAACATGCGTCAGTCCCAGGCCTTTGCCGGTCTTGGGAGAAAAGGTCACCAGCACGGCGTAGTCTCCGGCGATATTGGAATGCATCCGGCCCCAGCCGGTCCACTGCGGGATGATGTGGAAATGGCCGCCCATGTAAAAGCCCCACGGCGTAAAAAGTGCCATGATGCCCATGAGCACCGCAACGCCAAACACAAGCGCGGCCAGGACCTGCACCACGCATCCGTGGCCGGCCTTGCGCGGCGCAGGCATTCCTGGCGGGAAAGATGAAGGATTCAAACCGTGCTCCATGGCGGCTGATTGAACGGCAGTAAGTGTACCGCAACACGAGTACTGGATTTAGCAGTGGTTAGATGTGGTTGACAGTATTGATTTGAATCGTATTAAATCATATATCCTCAGGAGCAACTGCAAATTGCAATACTCCGCCACTTTGCCTGCAAGATCATCTGCCGCTGTGACGCGACGCCGGCTTCTTGCGCGCGCGCTAACGGTCGGCGCGGGCGCGGCGCTCGGCTTTCGACCACTATCAGCGATGGCGGATTCTTTGTCGCCGCTGGATGTGGCCTACGCGGGATCAATGGGATCGTTGATGGAAGGCCCGTTGAAATCGTTAGCGGCGCAAGCGCTGAAGCTTGACCTGCATGGCCGCGCTCAGGGTTCCAACGCACTGGCCCAGTTGATCGTTGGCGGCAGCATTCGCCCGGACGTTTTTATCTCCGTGACACCCGCTCCCATGTTGACGGTGTTGCGCGCCGGCAAAGCTGAGGGTGCACAGCCCATCGCGCGCACGGAGATGGTGATCGCCTACAGTCCGAAAAGTAAATTTGCGGAGAAGTTTGCAGTCGCCGCGCGGATCGCGGGCAGTGAAATGTTAGGTCCCGTGCCAGCCGGGATAAAAGAGGATCGCCGACCTGGCCCTGCCGTTACGTGGTGGCAACTGCTGCAGGAACCCGGCTTGCGCTTCGGTCGCACCGATCCCGCTACTGATCCGCAGGGGCGCAACATTATTTTTACGCTGATGCTGGCAGAGAAACTGCTTAGGCGTCCCGGCATGGCGGCAAAGATTCTTGGGCCCACCGTCAACCCGCAGCAGATCTTTACTGAGCCCACCGTCCAGGCGCGATTGCAAAGCGGTGAGCTGGATGCCGCGTCGGCATACAAAACGCAGCCCGGCCCTTTCAATCTTCCTTACATCGCGCTGCAACCAGAAATTAACCTGAGCGGAGAGCGCGTCCATGCCGATCATCCTGAAATCAGCCTGACTGTGAACGGCAAAATGTATCAGCCTGAGCCGCTGATCTTCTACGCCGCTGCGCTGAAAGATGCGCCCAATAAAAAAGGTGCAGCTGCTTTCGTCGAATGGCTCACGGGCGCGGAAGCTCAGGCTATCTTCCGCCGCGATCACTATGATCCTTCCGGCGCAGCCTCCGGACTACGCGCATGAATACATCACGCCACTGGATGGCCCGCGGTTTCTCAGCGC
>JBAVUZ010000352.1:0-17266 GCA_049697035.1 Candidatus Angelobacter sp.
GGATTGTGTTGCTAATTTTGTACCTTGGCATGGACGTCGATGATACCAGGCCCTTGATAATCGACCAACCTGAAGAAAACTTGGATAGTGAATCGATTTTTAAGCTTCTTTCCAAATATTTCAGAGCCGCTAAGTCGCGACGCCAAGTGATTTTGATCACCCATAACCCTAATTTAGTCGTGAATACTGACAGTGAGCAAGTGATCATTGCAGAGGCCCAGCGTGCTGCTGACGGTCTTCCACTAATCTCGTACACCACAGGCTCGTTAGAGAACTCTTGGCCTTCAGCACGAGGCATCCGGCAGAATGTTTGTCGTATTCTTGAAGGTGGAGAACAGGCTTTTTCCCAGCGTGAGCGCCGTTACGGCTTGCAAAGTGGTGTGGGCTTCATTCCAACATTCTAACTATTACTTTTTGAGAGCCGTCTCCATTGAAGCGCGAAGCATGGCAGCCAAGAATATAAGGGCGGTATGCGCCTAAATGCATCGACTGAACTGTCGACGCCCAATCATTCCCACCCCTTGCACGCACCCCGGGGTATACAATCCTCCCACTTCCCGCACGCACAGAATTGGAGTCACCACCATGGACGACAGCAGACGCAGATTGATCTGGCACGGCATGTTCCTGTTTTTACTGGGACTGCTGACGGGCTTCATGGAGACGAAGTTTGCCAATCCTCGCATGGGGCTGGCGGCGCATCTGGAAGGCGTGATGAATGGGACTTTTCTCATCGCGCTGGGCGCGGTGTGGGCGGAAGTTCGTCTGCAGCTGAAGCTCAAAGCCGCGGCGTATTGGTCCGCGCTGTATGGAACCTACCTTAATTGGGCGATGACCGCGCTGGGAGCGGCGTGGGGAATTGCGGCGCTTTCTCCCATTACCGGCGCGGGACACCATGCCCTGCCCTGGCAGGAGACATTTATTACGGCGGCCTTGATGTCGGTGGGTGTGGCCATTGTCGGGTCGTCTGTGCTGGTGCTGTGGGGATTGCGCCGCGGGGCTGCTGCGGTAGTTTCGCCGCAGATGTAGCGGAAGCAAAGAAGGCATCCGGCGCTTGAGAGACCTAATCACTGATCGTTCTGGAAGGGCATAACTTATTGATTCCAAAGAAGGTCGATTTTGTAATCAAGGAAAATTAGAAGACTTTCAGATTATTAGTATGAGAATCCTTCTTGCTAAAGTGTGGGCCGCTCCATTTTGGCAAAATTTTAACTTTGGCCCGCTTTTACTTATGGATTTTAAAGATAGTCCAGTGGTAACATCTGCTTCGCCTTCACCAAATTTCATAAGAAAGGACTCCTGCATGGCGCTGGTTCTATGCACTGGCGCCGATCCCTCGGTCGTACGCACCAGGCACCTGATCCTGGAACGTGCAGGCCACGTTGTGGTCTCTGTGCTGGACGAATCCAGTTTGGTCCAGGCGTGCCGGCAGAATAAATTTGATGTTGCCGTTGTGGGCCAGACAGTCTCTCCCAAAATCAAGCGGCGCATTGCGGGGCTGATCCGCGAGAGCTGCCGCGACGCCAAGTTGCTGGAACTATATACGGTATCCAGCGGCAGAGTGCTGGACGATGCCGATTCATGGCTTGAGGTCCTGGCTGACGTGCCGCAGGAACTTGCTAGACGGGTTGGGGCGCTTGCCGGTCGATGAGCGCAACCACAAGCCTGGAGCGGCACAGGCCTAAAAGTATTGCAGTTATCGCAACATCCCTCTTCCCTCTTCATTGCCACAATCCTTGCTTTTATTACCGGCGGCAGTTTGCTTTTTCCTGGCCCTCTTCCGGATCGCATGTGGAAATTCAATCCGTTGTACTTAACCCGTGCGGCTTAAACACGCAAGCAGCGAATGCGCGAAAACTTAGCTTTTTCCATTGAAAAGGGCCCCAAAACTGGCGATAATCAGTGCACCACATGCCCAAAAAATCAGATAAACAATCTGAGGTCTCCAAAGACCTCTGGATAGCGCCGCGCTATAGCTTGAAGGGACCGGCCGGCGAACGCGCCTGGGAAAACCGTCCTGGTGGCGCGCCCAACAGCAGTCGTTTTCTTGAACTGGCGGATATCGCGCTAGGAGTCAAAAAGCCCGCGGCCAAGAAAAAACGTACGGCAGGCGCTAGCGCCCATCAGACTGCCAAAACTGAACCTTACTCCGGCATGGATTACGGCGCGAAAGACAATCCCAGAAGATAAATCAGCGCGGACGTAATACCGCTCAAAGCCATCAGGGAAAAAACTATTGCGGATGATTTGCTGACTGCAAAGTTTGTGATACCGTCTTGCCATAGTCGCGCAGCTTATCGAGCGAGGCCGCAAGGCTGTCAGCTTTTTCCGTGAGGCCGCGGGCGCGGGCCACGGAGATCACCTGCTCAGCTTCCATACTCAGCCGCTCCAGCGTGCTTACCAGATATCCCAGCGCGTCCGCGTGCGGCTTCCACAGATAAGCGGAACTGGCCTTGTGATTGTATTCATCCACTTCAATGACCATGCGCGCAAGATAGGCCACAATCGTCATCATCACGTTGGCGTAATCGGCGCGAAAACTTTTTTCCGTTTGATAGTCGGCTCTAAATGATTCCACCTCAGCCGAGGAGAGCGTGATCTTTGAGTTCTTGACAGGAAAAACGTGGGCGACCTTCGGGTCTGACGATCGCACGTGCTCGCGGATAATCTGCCGCGCGCTCTGAAGTTTCCCTTCCTGCACGGCGTTGTGTACGGCTTGCGACGGCGCAACTGCCAACACTTCAGTGTTCAGATTTTTACCCAGGCCTCCGGTTAAACCCGATGCAGTGGGCGCGGACGAGTTAAAAGTTGTGGCGGGTGGAGCGGTCCTCTGCGTTACGGTGTTTGCCTGCGGAATGGTGGGGCGCGGTGGCTGTGCCGTTTCCTGCGCCATACGCGCAGGCTGCCGTGGCGTTCCTGCCGCGGACATTCTGACCGGACGCCTGCTGTCCACCGCCTTTTTATATCGCGATACCTTGCGGAATTCGTCCTGGGCCGACTGATAATCTTCTTTCAGGATCTCACTGGTCTCCACTTCACTGAGATTTTTTACGGTAATGTCGCCTTCAACTTTGGAGAGCAGGCTGCCCCCTTCTTTCTGCACGGTCTCAGCAAATGTCTTGATCTGCATGGCCGCGTCATGGAAGAGCTCGTCGAACTTGCGCCCAAACACGTCGTTCCAAACGGCGAGGGTGGCGAGCGAATCGGGATGATAAAACGACTTGCCCAGCGAGAGCTTCAGTTCGCGCACGCGCTGCACGATTCCTGAATCGATGATCTGGTCAAAGTGGCGGAACTCTTCCAGTTCCTGGTAGAGATACTCAAACTCCTGCAACAGCGCAACGTGCTCGGGTGGCATTGCTTCTGAAGGCACGTCAACGAGCGCGCGGTACAGATCAGCCTCAAAGGCCAGCGCCGATTGTGAGATAAAAGCGTATGAACTATCAACTTCCGGCCGATGCCATGACGGCGGAGTGTCACCCTGCGCCGGCGTGCGGAATAGATGTGTGATGATGCAATCGGTCTTGTCGCGATCGCCGGCGCGCTGTGATGCCTTGACGGTGAAATAGCGCAGCAGCGCGTGCGCGTTTTCTAATCCGGGAAGAGATTTCAGCGCGTCGCGGACTAGCGGCGGCGTGAGCGCCAGGTCCAGAAGATTGAGCCACAGCTTGAACTCTGGAATCACTTCTGCGGCATTTCCCGCCTGGTCCGTTATGTTCTTGATCTCAAGCGGAACGGGTACACTGTGCCCCAGGTTTTTTTCGAGCAGCCCCAGGTAAAAAGTGTGAACGACATTTAAATCTTGCAGTTCCTTAAGGGAATCCTGGACCAACGTTTACTCCTGCCCCTTATCGATTTCGTATCTTGCCGTGGGGGTGAGCAGCCGGAAATTGCCGCTAGTTTAAACCAGCTCAATCCCTGGAAACAATCGGGTACTCCCCAAAGTCAACAGCCCTTAAGCTGTAACTACCTAAGTTACAAGCACTTAGCCTTTTATGCGCGCGGACTTAAGCCCTTATTTCCCTCCCAACAGTATCTTGGCGATGGTCTGCAACTGCATGTTGGAAGTGCCTTCGTAAATCTTGCCGATCTTCGCGTCCCGATAATATTTCTCGACGGGATAATCCTTGGTGAATCCATAGCCGCCATAAATTTCCACGGCCAGTGAGGCCACGCGCTCCGCAACCTGCGACGCAAACAGCTTGGTCATGGCGGCTTCCTTCACAAAATTCATTCCTGCATCTTTCATGCGCGCCGCGTTGTAAACCAGCATCTTCACGGCCTCAATTTCTGTGGCCATCTGCGCCAGTTGGAACTGGACGCCCTGAAAGTCTGAAATGCTCTTGCCGAATTGCTTGCGTTCCTGCGAATACTTGAGCGCGCTTTCCCAGGCCCCGCGGGCAAGGCCCAGCATCTGCGCGCCAATGCCGATGCGTCCTTCGTTCAGCGTCTCAATGGCAATCTTGTATCCCTTGCCGACTTCACCGAGGACGTTTTCTTTGGGCACGCGGCAGTCTTCCAGAATCAATTCGCATGTGCTGGAAGCGCGGATTCCGAGCTTATCTTCTTTCTTGCCGACGGTGAATCCCGGAAAATCTTTTTCCACGATGAAAGCAGTGATGCCTTTGTATCCGGCGGCGGGATCAAGCGTGGCAAACAGGATGAACACGCCTGCTTCCTTGCTGTTGGTGATCCAGAGTTTGCGGCCGTTCAGCACATACTCGCTGCCTTTCAGTTGCGCCCGCGTCTGCATGGCAAACGCGTCTGACCCGGACGAGGCTTCACTCAAGGCGTAAGCGCCCACGGTGTCGCTCGTCATTTTGGGAAGATAGCGGCGCTTTTGTTATTCTGTGGTCCAGCGCAGCAGTGCGTTATTGAATAGCGTATTCTGCACGTCAACAATCACGCCGGCGGAGGCGTCCACCCGTGAAATCTCTTCTACCGCAAGTATCGACTCAAAGAATTTTCCGCCGGCTCCGCCGTATTGCTCAGGAACTTCAATGCCCATCAGCCCAAGCTGAAAGAACTGATCTATCAGGTCGCGATCAAACACGCCCTTCTCATCCATCTCTCGGACTTTGGGGCGGAGAGCCTCATCGGCGAACTGGCGCACGTTGTCACGAAAGAGAATTTCATCATCGGTAAGCGCGACCAAGGGCTGCGGCGGAGCGATCTGGGTAAAAGTCTGGGACATAAGAAGATCCTTTTGAGAGACTCAGGGAAACCTAAAATTGTATCACCGGGAAAGAGCATTCAGCACTCAGCAATCAGCAAGAACCTCACCGCAACGGACGAAAAGCACGCAAAGGAGAACAAGAAAGGGAAATTCCCTTCTTCCTTTGCGTCCTTCGCGACCTTTGCGGTAAACAGGTCTAATTTGTGGCTGAGTGCTGATTGCTGACCGCTTCCCACTTGACGGCATCTGGCCTGAGACCGTTTAATGCCAAGCATGCGCGTAGCCTTCTTAGGTCTTGGAATTATGGGGCGGCCCATGGCCGCCAACCTGGTTAAAGCCGGACACGAAGTAACGGTCTGGAACCGCACGCCCCGCGATGTGGAAGGGGCCAAAACCGCAGCCACGCCCGCTGAAGCGGCCAAAGACAAAGACGCCGTGTGGGTCTGCGTCTCTGATACAAAAGCGGTGCAGACCGTCCTGTTTGGCCCGGGCGGCGCGATTGAAGGCCTGACCAGCGGCACCGTTGTTGTCGATTCCAGCACCATTTCACCTTCCGCCAGCCTGCTATTTATGGAAGGCCTGCAGGAAAAGGGCTGCGAGTTTCTTGACGCTCCGGTGACCGGCTCAAAGACCGGCGCCGAGAATGGCGAGCTCATCTTTATGATCGGCGGCGCACCGCACAATATTGAGCGCGTTGAGCCGCTGCTTCGCGCCATGGGAAAGAAAGTCATCCATATGGGCGACAACGGCAAAGGTCTTTCCGCCAAGCTGGCGCAGAACATGAATATCGTATTTATCTATGAAGGTCTTTGCGAAAGCCTGACGCTGGCCAAAAAGCTGGGTGTGCCGGCGGAAAAGATGTTTGAGTTGATTGAGTCTTCAATGATCCGCTCCGGCGTGGCCGAATACAAAAAGCCATTCATCCTCACCCAGGATTATTCACCCAACTTCCCGCTGAAGCTGATGCACAAAGACATGCACCTTATGATGGACGCAGCAAAAGAAAACGGCGTCGATTTGCCGGGGCTGATCAAGATCGATGAAATTTATGAAGAGGCCAGCAAGGATGGGCATGACGATCTGGATTATGCCGCCACGATCATGTTGCTGGAAGAGCGCGCAGGGTTGAGGTTGAAAGGGAAGCAGTCATAACGGCTCACATTTGCGGCGTCGGCGCGAACCGTCCTTCCATTGGGCCCATCTTCAACATCTTTCGCGCCAATTTGCCAAGCACCGGGTAGTCTGCCCACTCTCCGCGCCCTGCTTTGATGGCGTAAAGAATAGCAATTGTCAGCGTACCCACCCACATAGCCATAAAAAGGAGCCAAACCAATGGAAACAATAAGAACAGCGCCGGAGGGAACTCGGGAGGCTTGCCGCTGGTTTGATGAAAAACAGTTGTAAAGATCGTGGTCAACCAGAGCATCATCAGGAGGACAACGATGATGACGTGAATAATCTGCAAAAGCAGAGCTTGCAACGCATGAAATGAAACAAAGCGCGAATTGCGCCGGATTGAGAAAATGATCAGCGGCGCGATCCACCAGCCAATCAGCTGCAAAGCATGTGCCAAGGTGGCCATCGTGCGTTCATCCGGTGTCGTATCAAGCCAGTTTACCTGCGTGGGTTGGTCCATCAAGTTATCCCCGATTCTTAGCCACCAGAGTATTTGAATTTTCAGTTTTGCCGCTGCTCAGCATATAATCCCGCTCCGCCACCGCGCGCGTTCTGCGCATGTAGGCGACGACGGATCCGGCCATATCACCGGGCTTTCGCGTCCTAAGCCGAGCGTATCACGGTTTTTACCAATTTATAGGATGCGAACGATTGGCTCCGCCAGGCCTGCGCCAGCTGCCACTTCAACGCGGGAGCAGACAGCCGCGCCATTAATCAGGTCAATCCTGGACAGGCCGGCGGCGATAACAACTTCCAAATCGGCGTTACTGCAAACGGTTCATTGGGGCCCAACTATCACTACAAAGCAGGTGCCACAGGCGCTGGCTTTGGCGGATACCATGACGGAGATTTCCCGTTTCGTAAAGTGGCCGACGTAAGAGACCGCTTCAGCGTAATTTCCGACGTGAATGATGTCTCGGGTTCACAGAGTCAGTTCGGCTTGACTAATGACAGGATCACGGTAGATGTCCAGGTTCGGCGCATAGTTCCGATGGTGGCAAACTCGAATCGACTGCAGCAAGACGCGACCGAAGATCGTAGTCGGGTCACTCGAAAAATATCCCAACGAGTCCTCCGCTCAAATAGCGGTATATGCTTTGCGAATAACCATCAACGAACAAACCCCTCGCCAGCAGCTCAAGCAGATCAGCATTGCCACGTTGGTCGAGCATTACCGAGAACACGAACTACCGGACATCTTCTACAAGACGCCTCCAACCGACGACGAGCCGGAAGAGCGGATCATCGATCCTGATGATTTCTTGATGTCGTAAAGCAGTACGGTCGCGCTGTGGTGGGCCGGCGTCTGAATGCCGAAGGGCTTTGGTTTGTCCATTTGCACTGTTTGGTGACCATCCCATGTTCGGCGCGGTTCCTCCGGTCGGGAAGTGGATCTGATTCATGCAGGCGGGGTGCGACAAACATGTACTGGATAAGCGTCGCGGTTGGAATTGTCTCAATGACAGTGGTCGCCCTGTTCCTTGTTTACTGGATTTCTATTCTTGAAAGTTTTGCAGACAAACAGTTCTCTGCGACCGCCTGTTGGCCCTCATCCGGCATCAATATGTCGATCAAAAGAAGATGAATGCGGAGGGAGATTTACAATACAAGTACTTTGGAACCTACAGTCGCCAAGCCACAATCTCCTCGCGGGTTCCGGAGGGACAGTGTCTTCCCATGGCGCCATAAGTTCGCTGCGCTGCGTGCCATCCCGCAGTTCCTTCGCGTGGCCTGGGCGGCTCACCACGGATATATGGCTGCGACAGTGGCTCTACGTTTGTTGCGTGCCGTGGTTCCTGTCGCCACGCTCTGGGTGGCCAAGCTGATTATTGATGCCGTGGTAACGGCACGCTCAGGTCGGACGGATATCTCCCGACTCTGGCTGCTGGTGGGAATCGAGCTCGCTATCGTTGCAATTGGTGAGATATCAGACAAAGCATCCACCGCCATTGAGGCCCTATTCAGTGAACTCTGCTCGAATCACATGAGCGAACGCATCATTTCTCACGCTGCTATACTTGATCTCCGGCATTTCGAAGACCCTGCATTTTATGACCGGCTGGAACGCGCCCAAAGGCAAACCACCGGACGTATCGGCCTGTTAACGCAACTGCTTTCGGTTGCGCAAGACTCCCTGACCTTAATCTCTTTGGCGGCAGCGGTGTCTATTTACAGTCCATGGCTGCTGATGCTGCTTGTAATATCAGTGATACCGGGTTTCTTGAGTGAAACCCATTTCAGTGGACTTGAGTATTCATTGTTTTATCGAATGACCCCGGAACGCCGTCAATTGGATTATCTGCGTTCTCTCAGCGCCGGCGAGAAGGCGGCCAAGGAAGTACAGCTATTCGGGCTTTCGGCATGGCTGTTGAGTCGCTATCGGAACCTGGCTCATCGTTTACACCTGGCCAATAAAAATCTTGCTTTGCGAAAAGGTGTCGCTGCAATTCTGTTTTCATTGCTTGGCATCGCCGGATACTATGCCGGTTATGTGCTAATTCTGTGGCGTGGGTTCTATGGCTTCATCAGTATAGGAACGCTCACATTCCTGGCCGCCTCTTTTGCGCGAAGCCGCGCCGCAACTGAACGGTCATTGCTTGCTCTTGGCAACATCTACGAACAGGGGCTTTATATGCGTGATCTATTTGAATTCTTTGAGATGAAGCCCGCAATCGTCTCTGGCATTGGCGCGCGCCATGTTCCCTCTCAGCTCAAGCAAGGACTGGTCTTTGAGAATATCGGATTTCGATATCCTTTGAGTGATGCCTGGGCCCTGCGCCATATCAATCTGCGGATTGTTCCCGGCGAACGGATTGCTCTGGTTGGTGAGAACGGTGCTGGTAAAACAACTTTAGCGAAGGTGGTGGCCCGGCTTTATGACCCGACGGAAGGCCGAATCCTTCTTGACGGAATTGATATTCGTGAATACGACCTTGATTCCGTGCGGCACGCCATTGGAGTGATCTTTCAGGATTTCGTCCGTTACGATATGCGGCTCGATGAAAACATTGGAGTTGGCGCGATCGAGCAGGTGCAGGAATCTCTGGACAATCGACAGACCGCACAAGCAATTATTGATGCAGCCGAAAAGTCCCAAGTGGATACTCTAGCTTCAGAAATTCCACTAGGATACGGGCAAATGTTAGGTCGGCGATTTGAAGGTGGAATCGAGCTTTCGGGCGGCGAGTGGCAGAAGATTGCTCTAGCTCGCGCTTACATACGCAAAGCCCAGATCATCATTCTCGATGAGCCAACCGCAGCACTAGACGCTCGTTCGGAGTATGAAACTTTTAAACGCTTTGCCGATTTGGTTTCGGGGCAGATTGCACTTCTCATCTCGCATCGTTTTTCTACCGTGCGGATGGCGGACCGCATCATTGTTCTTAAGGACGGGGCCATCATTGACCAGGGAACGCATACCGAATTGTTGTCAAGGGATGGTCTGTATGCCGAATTGTTTCGACTCCAGGCGGAGGGCTACCGCTGATGACATCGGCTTTCGATGCCGTTGCTTCCAATTTCGAGCGCTTTCGCATTCTACCTGATGGTGTTCCTCAGGCAATTCGGGCGTCCATCTTTGCGGCCGCTCACACTTCATCAGCCGCAAGAATACTGGATCTTGGCGCGGGAACAGGACGAATTGGAAGGACCTTTGTAGAGGCGGGGGATACCTATGTTGGAGTTGACACGTCTCTTGCCATGCTGCGGGAGTTTCGAGACAGCACGACAAATGCCTGCCTTGCTCAGGCTGACGGACGGCGGCTGCCATTCCGTAATAGTTCTTTTGACGTAGTGTTGCTAATGCACGTTCTGAGCGGAACAGGTGACTGGCAGCCTATGCTCCATGAAGTGCGGCGCGTCTGTCGTCCTGGCGGAATCGTGGCAGTTGGTCGCACGGTCAGCTCTGAGGCTGGCATCGATGTACAGTTAAAACATCAACTGAAGATGATTTTGCAGGAAATGGGAATTCCATGGCATCGGTCACAGGAGTCACATCGACAGTCACTGGATTGGTTGAAGTCTCTGGCCACGCGGCACCTCCATTCGCAAGTAGCTTCTTGGAACCACTCGGGAACTGCGCAAGAGTTTATCTCGCGCCATCGTTCCGGAGCGCGTTTTGCTGCATTGCTACCTGATGTGCAAGAACAAGCTCTTCAAAAACTAAGCGCGTGGGCAAAAGAAACCTTGGGGTCATTGGAGAACGGATTCGCCGAACAGCGTAGCTTTGAATTGGACATTTTTGAATTCTGAAAGGCACTTAAAAAAGACACGCGATGAAAGACATGGAAGACAAAAACGTACTACTGACCGGACTCGGGAAACAACTGGTCTTGAACTCACTAACAGACGCTTCAGTGCAAAAGGCCACTGAAGACACACCTGATTTCGCGATTTTGCCCTGGGTCAATGTTGTCAAGATCGGTGGGCAAAGCATTATGGATCGCGGACGTTCCGCGGTGTATCCGCTCGTGAAAGAAATCGTGGAGAACCTTCCCCGACACAAGATGATCCTGGGCACGGGTGCAGGAACACGCGCACGGCATATTTACAGCCTGGCCATTGATCTTGGACTTCCTACTGGAGTTCTCACTGTGCTGGGCACGGCTGTAGCGTGGCAAAATGCGCAAATGCTGCACTATCTCCTGGCCCAGTATGGTATCCCTTTTGTCGAACCGGAAGGGTTTAGCACGTTGCCACATTATTTGCTGGAACGTGGCGCAGTGGTCTGCCAGGGAATGCCACCCTACAAATTGTGGGAACCTAACCCTGTTGCTGGACGCATTCCTCCCCAGCGTACTGACACGGGTTGCTTCTTGATCGCCGAAGTGTTTGGCGCACGAAAGATGATTTATGTAAAAGATGAAGACGGACTCTACGCCGCTGATCCCAAAAAACATCCATCGTCTGAGTATATTCCTCGTATTAGCGTTGAGGAATTATTGAGGCGGGACTTGGAAGACCTGATTGTGGAACGGGCGGTGCTGGAATTCCTGGCACGGGCGCGTAACATTCGCGAAATCCAATTTGTTAACGGTTTAAAGCCTGGTCAACTCACTGCTGCCCTGGACGGTAAACCCGTGGGAACCATTATCTACAGAAACGGAGATGCCGAGTGAGCTTTGACCATTCCAAATCCCAGCATGTCACATCAAGCCTTATGCGTGAATCATTGGTGGACAAAAATGTTATCGCCCGGACAGAAGCTCCGGTTTCTTCAATTTTGCCGGATGTCAATGTAATTCAAATTGGTGGTCATTCGATCATGGATCGGGGCCGTTCAGCGCTGCTCCCTCTATTGGAGGAGATCGTAGCCAACCAGGCAAAGCACCGAATGATTATCGGCGTTGGAGCGGGCGTTCGTTCCCGGCACATCTTTTCAGTAGGACTGGATTTGGGATTGCCCACCGGCGCACTAGCTGCCCTTAGCGCAAAAGATTCTGCTCAAAATGCATATATGGTTTCTTGCCTTTTGGCGAAGCATGGATTTGTCTATTTAGAAGCTCCCTTCGTCGTGCAATTGCTGCCAGCGATGTTGGCAGCGGCACGTGGAGCCGTCTTTAACGGTATCCCGCCTTACTCTCTGTGGGAGCATCCGCCTCTTGTAGGCAAATTGCCACCTCATGGCAGCGATGCTGGCTCGTATTTGGTGGGTGAAGTTTTTGGCGCGCGCAGCGTGATCTTTATCAAGGATGTGGATGGACTTTATGCAGCCGACCCGAAAACCCACCCCGAGGCGGAGTTCATTCAGCAGGCCCGTGCTCAGGAAATCATTGATCGAAAATTGCGCACCCTCCCAATCGAACCGGTTGTTCTTGATCTATTGACACGTGCAAAACTGGCGCGCAGCATTCGCCTTATCAACGGCTTAAGGCCGGGTAATCTCACGCGCGCCCTCAACGGAGAATCGGTTGGTACCTTGATTCAGCAATGACATCCTTAAGACCGCGGAAGGCCGATTCCGCTTTGGTCAATCTGTAAACCTCGTTGGGAATTGTGAGAAGCACGGTGCCCATGTGCGCGGTAAACTTTGAAATCAAGTTGGCCGCAGATCGCCCATCAAGGCATACCGTGCTTCTTGTAAAGGTTAGTGGTGAGCGTAAATCGTGGTATCAGGAACCACCTCTATCAGTTCCATCATGCCGCGGTCCTCATGCGTAAGGATGTGGCAGTGCAGTACAAACTGGCCGGGATAATCAACAAATCGGCTCCGCATCTTGTAGTATCCGGGAATAGTGACCGTGCAAACGGGATTGGCTCCCGTGGTGCAACTCGTATACTTCTGGATGTCCGCCGGACAGGCACTCAGGACCGTGCACACATTTGAAGGCAGATTATCTTCCCGTGACGCCGGTATGGCAAAAGCGTCCCACCAGATAAAGTCTTTTTTGGGAGAATGGCATGCCTTCCATGTCTCAGGCTTCATTGGGTCTGCGTAACAAGGGTTCTTCGGGTCCTTGGCCTCTGCGCTCTGCGGCTGAAATACCTCTGTGATTTGAAACGGATTCACGTGGATATGGAATGGATGTTCCTTGGTGGCATCCAGATTGGATACTTTCCATTCTTCTGTGGAATTCAAAAGCATGGCCTGGTTGATTGTGTGGTCCTCGAATTGTTTGCCGTTGATTTCCAGCAGAGGAGCATTGTCATGAAAAACAAGATCGCGTCGCACAACAACATCGCTGGCCGGAATGTCAGCCAGAAAAGCGGGAAACGTGGGGAAGTCCGACTCATTGGAAATAAATGGCATGGCGGGAGAAATGGCGCTGCCTTTCACCACCACGGTCAACAACGTTTCTGTCCGTGAGTTGCAGTCGTGCCGGCAGAGTCCAGCCTGGACTTTAAGATCGTAGGTGCCCTCAGTGGAGGGTGCCTGTACTAATAAGTCTGCACGGTTCGCGGGCGCCATGTTGATTTGGCTGTCCTCGCTCCCAACATAGTTCGAATATTTGAATTGGACGCCATCCTGGGCAATCTGCTTCCAATGAACGCACGTTGTAGTTTGAGTGCCCGTACACGCTGTTGTGGCTCCGCGCGCAAAAAAGCCCTGAAAGAGCGCTGCATCACGCTCGGCGCCGTTTATCAGCCGCCAGAACTGGACCTGGTTCGGCTGCATAGTAATGACCGGCGCAATACGCCCGTTCACTGACAGTGGTGGTACAGAGCGGCTGCCCGGCCCTCCTCCGGGAACGGTGAGGTTCAGCACGGTGGTTAGCTGTTGAATGACAAGGACCTGCTCCTGAAACTTCCAGTTCGGATTTGATTTATAGAATTTGTTCAGGTCGTCATCGTATTTGCCTTCAATAATGAAAGCCCCCGTCATGCCGTTGGCGACATTGAGGGCCGTAGATCCGTGCTTGTGCGCATGGTACCAGTGCGTGCCCGGCGACTGCCCCATCTTCACCTTTGCCGGATCATAAGTGGGAATCCTGAAGCAATATGGAAAGTACCCGATGTGGTATTGGGGCCACATGCGGTTTGCGATCTCCGTCTGGTTGACAGGAGAGAGTTGCATGTCGTGGGGCAGCACTGGAGGACCGCCCTTCGGCGGCGACTGTCCTTTATAAGGCGCTGAATTGTCATAGTTTGTGACCCACCGTTTCTGCAGTCCCTGCCATGGGGCCGGCATATCGGTCCAGTATGAGGGTGTGCCCGTTTTTTCGCATGCGGTGAAGAAATCGTTGATGGCCTTCTGACCCTCAGGCGGCAGTGGAGCCTGGGCCGGACGAATGAAGAGAAGCACGTTATCCCCAGTGGTATTGGGAGTGGTATGTGTCCCATGGAAATGCACGTTTACGGTGCTGGAGCCATGCAGGCAATTCGGCATCTTGTCAGTATTCAGGTTTGCTGACTTTTTCCCGGAACCGGCAAAGGTGATATCGCAGCCGCCGTCCCCACGGTCAAGCGAGTTGATGAAATGCTGTGTATTGATAAGGTTCTCAAACTGGACCTCAATCAGGTCGCCCACTCTGGCCCGAAGTGTGGGGCCCGGAATAGGATCACTCTTGGAAAAAAGAGGGTCTTCGGGACCGGCCTTCAACAGGCTGCGTCCGTGAAAATACCTCATGAACTGAGTAGCACAGCGTGGCGTGCTCCCGGAATCCCACATCACGCGCTTGTCATTATCACCCAGCACAAGCAAAGCTTTCAGCCGTCCGTTCTCGCTCTTGATCTCCGGTACGGTGAGGAGCGCCTGGCCGGCAAGGGGATCGGGGCAATTAACAATCTGCGGTCCCTGTGCGTTGGCGCGGGGAGCAAAGGCGAGCAACAGAAGAAGCCAGCAAGTTGCGAGCAAACCGCTGATCCTGTTCTTCATCTGTGCGCGAAATTCCTTCCGGCGCTCATTCCTCTGATTGGAATCGACGTTTACAGCCTGGGACATTGTCATACGCATTTCCTTTCTGCGGGCGTTCTGCACGGAGATCGCCTTGAATGGGAGTCTTGTGCGGCATCATTTCGCCGGATCATTTACTTGGGCGGCGGTGGTGGCGGGGCTATTACCTGGATTGTGCCTTTTTCATCGGGATGCAAAGAGCAGAAGTAGTCAATATTCCCAGCCGCAGTGGGAGTGAACGCACTGGAAGAAGAGTTGGGCGCAATCTGATTCGGCATGAAGAAAGCAGGATTTCCTGCTACGCCGGGCCAATGCGGCACAGAGTCGTTATTGGCCCACACAATGCTGTCTCCAGGCTGGACTTGCGGCAGTGGGTTCGGATTAAATTTTGCACGCGGTGGTTTGGTTGCGTTTGGGTTGATGTTGATAAGCCATTGAAAAGGCATGTGGCGAATTCCTCCTTGCCAATTGTTCCAGCCATATTTGAAACATCAGTCTTCGCCACAGCGCGCGTTTTGCGCGGTGAGAAGTGGCGCAAAAATCCCCACGCTCCTTTGGGGAGCTTCTGATTCTGTTGCTTCTCCAAATCTGGGGCTAGATTCATTAGAATCCGCCGACCTATCACCCAACTGCGATTGAGGTCCGGTGGAGGAAACGACGAAAGTCGGTTCCGGGAACAAATTAAGAGAAGACTAACTCTCGATTTGCTTTGCCGTCAATGGAAGATGCTGCAAATTATCAAAATAGTTACCCTGTCTCTCTAGCCTGCCTGCTGCATTCAGCAAAAAATTGCGCACAGTGCTCCGATCTTCGCTGATCGAGTGGGCTGTTCTGATGTCGCATTTCTCGAATTATCTCTGTGCAAATGGAATCACAAATAATATTTGCGCGTGGATACGAAAAGCAGTTTGCATATTCGCGAACGGAGGGATATATTTTGCGCAGATCAACAAGAAAGCTGAGCCTGCAAGAATGGCAAATCAAGTATCTTTCTACCTCAATGGAAAAGAAGTTACTATCCAAGATCCTCCACCTGACCTGCTGCTGATTGATTACCTGCGTTCCCCGGAAGTTGCATTGGCTGGGCCAAAGAAACCCTGCGGCCAGGGCGGTTGCGGCGGATGTACGGTCATCCTCTCGAACTGGAATCCAGCTGAGAAGGAGATTGAACATCGCGCAATCAATTCATGTTTGCGTCCGGTATGCGCGCTGGGAGGACTGGTGGTCACCACTGTCGAAGGCACAGGCGCCGCCCGGCGTCCGAATCCTGCCCACCCTGATCACGCTCCCACATATTCCCGTGGCGGCGCTCCCGTTGAAGCCCCACCGCTGCCTGCCGTAGTTCAAGCCCATCTACAGACGGAGGCGAAAAGGAAAGAAGTGCAAACGGCTGTGAAGCTGGCTCTGGGTGTACTGGCCCCGGGCCACAAACCCGAGCTCAAGGACGAGGGAGAGGAAGCGGCTGAGCATCCTTCCTGCGCTGTCCATGAGGGCATGAACCCGGTGGCTTATCGGCTGGCCATGAACAACGGCAGCCAGTGCGGTTATTGCAGCGTGGGCTTTGTGATGAACATGTCAGAGTTCATTGTGAACAATCCCAAGGCCACGAAGAAGGAAATCGAAGACATTTTCGACGGCAACATCTGCCGCTGTACCGGATATCGCGCGATTCTGACCGGAATGAAGACCTTTGCTTCTGACTGGACGGCGGAAGACGAAAAAGACCGCATGAAGTGCATTGGCGATGCCGGATGTCAGGCGCAGAAGCCTGCTGCCCTGGTAATTCCGTTTCCTGATGCCGCCAAAGCGCCGCCGGAACCTGTCTCAGTGCAGCATGGAAAGCAGACGTGGTACACGCCGGTCACGCTGAATGAGCTGGTCAAGATCATTGATAAGAACCGCAATAAGAAGTTGCGGCTGGTGCATGGCAATACCGGATATGGAATCTACAAAGAGGAATACTTGGAATCCGAGGTGATGGTGGACATCCGGCTCATTCCTGATTTTTATGCTGAGCCCAAGGTCAAGAAAGGCGCGCTGCATATAGGTTCCGGCATCAACTACAACGACCTGATTGAAGCGATTGAAGTTGAACTCAAGGCCAAAGATCTGCCGGTTTCCAGCCGTCTGTGGGCCACGCAATTCATGGCGCGCAGGACCGCCGGGCGAATTGTTCGCAATGCGGCCTCACTGGGCGGCAACACCATGTTGGTGTTGAAGCACATTGCTCAGGGAACGGGCGAGCCGTTTCCCTCTGACATTTTCACCACGCTGGTAGCAGTTGAGGCGCGCATCGAATACCTGGATATCAGCACGGGCAGGCAGCGCCGGGTTGAGAGCACAGTGGAAGAGCTGGTGCAGAAGGTGGTGGCTGATCCCAAGCTGGCTGACAATATCATCCTGGTCAGCTATGACCTGCCGCTGGGCGAACGGCGCGAAGTTACTCTGGCGCAGAAAGTGGCCCTGCGTGATGTAAACGCGCACAGTATTGTGAACGTCAGCACGCGGTTTGAGCTGGGCCGCGATTTGACAGTAGAAGGAGCAACTGTTGTCTTTGGAGGCATTGCTCCTTATCCATGGCA
>JBAVUZ010000353.1:0-1694 GCA_049697035.1 Candidatus Angelobacter sp.
GATGGCCGTGTTCTTCACCTGGGGCAGCATGTTTGCGCTGTTCCCGGCTATCATCGGCGACTATTTTGGCGCCAGCAACGCCACCTCCAATTACGGCTTCCTCTATACCGCCAAAGGTGTGGCTTCCATCGGCGGTGGCGGAATTGCAGCCTTGCTCTTTACCAAGTACGGCAGCTGGAACATCCCGGTCTACTGGACCGCCGCGCTGACCGTGGTGTCCGCCGCGCTGATTCTGGCGCTGCGTTTTATGCCGCTGCCCAGATTGAGCAAACAAACTGAACCAACCATGGTGACTGCCAAGGCCGGCTGAGCCCGGTTTGTAGCAGGAATTAATTTGCGAAAAAGGCCGCAGCAACTGCTGCGGCCTTTTATTTTTGCGCGGTGACGTTAATTCTTGGGTGAAGTCTGGTTGGCGGGCGGTTGAGGCGCAGCCGTCCCGGTATTTTTAAGCGCCCGATCCAGCGCGGCGCGCAAACGCGGCAGCGGGGCCACACCGCCGGACATTTCTTCACCATTGATGAACAACGTAGGAGTGGAGTCCACGCCCAGTGATTCTCCTTCATGAACGGACGCTTTAATCGCAGTATCATTCTGGGTTTTCACGCATGCCTGCAGGCTCGCGGCATCCAGTTTGTGATCTGTGCCCTGCTGCATGGCGATCCTATCCAGCTCAGCCAGGCGCAATTCCTGCGTCCCTTTGGCATTAATTTCCTGCTGGCTGGCGTGGACAGAGTCCACGAAATTCCAGTAGGCGTCCGGATTTTGTGCGGCAAGGCAATTCGCATCTACCGCAGCGTGGATTGCCCAGGGATGGCTCGGGATGGGAAAATCTTTATACACAAAAGTCACGCGGTCGCCATATTCCTTGAGCAACTCGGGGAACAGTATTTGGTGCATCATGGTGCAGAACGGGCATTGCAGGTCGTCATAGGCGACTACTACGACCTTCGATTGCTTTGCCCCGCGGACTGGCCGCCCACGCAGGTCAATTTTTTTCATCACATCGCCGTACGGGTCGTCGGAGAGATCAATGCGGTTTATCCTCACAATGGATTTCTGGTCTTTGGCCAGCAGGAAGGGAAAATCCTGCTTCCGCTCTCCTTCACCAATAGTCACGGTGAATGCGTCAAAGCCCGGCCACTCAGGGCTGGGTGAAAGCGGGCCAATTGCGACCGGAACTTCCGGCGGCAATTTGTAGTTCGCACGAATCTGGCGCTCGATCTTGGCGGCGATATCGTTCGGCTTGGTCTGAGAAGCGCAATCCAGGCCGATGAGCGACAAAAGAATGAGAGAAGAAAGAATGAGCAATCGAGATAGAACTTTCACTTGGACCCACTTATGGTGATGGATTTATCTAGCAAAATTATCTCACGGGAGCTATGCACTCCGCACCGATGCTTTTTGAAGCGCCCGAAGCTTTCCTTGCGTGCCGCAAGGCTGCGGCACACTTCGTCCTGGGTGGCGAACTGCCAATCCTGAAAGACAAAATTGCTACACTATAGGGCAATGGCTACCGCAACCCAGGACCCAGCAACCAGTCGCAAACCCGACCTGAGCGTGAGTTTTGCCGGTATCACTTTCAAGAATCCGGTGATTGCCGCGGCCGGCACGTTTGGCTATGGCATTGAGTTTGACGATATCGTCACGCTGGAAAAGCTGGGCGGATTTGTGACCAAGGGCCTTTCCCGCGAGCC
>JBAVUZ010000354.1:0-8942 GCA_049697035.1 Candidatus Angelobacter sp.
TCTTGTTGCGCTTGCCGCTGAAATCAAAACAGCTGGCGATTACCGCCTGGCAACTGGTGACGTTCAGGTGCGGGCTCACCGTGCCCGGCTCGGCGTTCATGAGCACGCCAATGGCGTCGCCGACTTCCTGCGCCATCATCCACCATTTTTCTTCCCAGGCGCGGACGCCGCGCGTGGCCCATATGTCGCAATAGTCGCGCGTTGAGTCATACACGCCGCGAGGCATCGCGCCCAGCGAGTTGCTGATCATGTAGGTCGTGCGTTCCAGGATGGGAAATTCCGAGCGAAAGCGAAGTAAGTCGTCAGCCATGAGGCCTCTCAGTGACAAATCAAAGTTTACCTGATTAGTTTAAATGAGCCGCGAATTCACGCGAATAAACACGAGTCACCAATTCGCGTGCTTTCGCGTTCATTCGCGACTGATCTGCGCCTATCTGCGGAAATCTGCGGCGATAATAATACTTCTCTTGGCAGTTGGCAGCGATGCTATATTCCATTCCACAACGATGCGTAAAAATCAGGGACCAAGGCGCAAGCTGACAGTTTTATCGCTGGCTGCGGCCACATATTTCATGGTTTCCGGCGGCCCTTACGGCATGGAAGAACTGGTGCAGGATGCCGGCTACAAGCTGGCCGTCATCATCCTGTTCTTCACTCCGCTGATCTGGAGCCTGCCCACAGGGCTGATGGTTGGCGAACTGGCCGCCGCGCTGCCCGCCGAAGGCGGCTTTTACGTCTGGGTGCGCCGCGCCATGGGCCCGTTCTGGGGCTTTCAGGAAGCGTGGCTTTCCCTGGTATCGAGCATCTTTGACATGGCCATCTATCCCACGGTGTTCGTCCTCTATCTGGGACGGCTCTGGCCCGCAGCAACGGCCGGTCATCGAGGCGTAGCGATCGCAGCAACCATGGTGATGCTCTGCCTGCTGTGGAATCTTTTGGGCGCGAAAGCCGTGGGCACCGGCTCCATCCTGCTCGGACTTCTCATGTTGAGCCCGTTCGCGCTTATCACCATCTTCGCTCTTTTCCGCCACCTCACGATCAGCGCTGCGCCTCCCGCCCAGGGAAGTTTTCTTACCGGGATTCTTGTCGCCATGTGGAACTACATGGGCTGGGACAACGCCTCTACCGTTGCCAACGAGGTTGAGAACCCGCAGAAGACTTACCCGCGCGTGATGCTGCTGACGCTGGCGGCAATCTTTCTCTCGTACGTGATTCCCGTACTCGCGGTCTGGCATCTGCACGTTCAGGCTGAGATCTGGTCCACTGGAAGTTGGGCCAGCATCGCATCGTTGGTCGTAAGCCCGTGGCTGGGCGCAGCGTTGGTCGGCGCGGCCATGATCAGCGAGTTCGGCACTTTTAATTCGCTCGTAATGTCTTACTCCCGACTGCCGGTGGCGATGGCAGAAGATGGACACCTGCCGAAGATCTTCACGCTCAAACTTAAAAACGGCGCGCCGTGGGTGGCGATCATCGTTCTTGGCATTGCGTGGACCGCGTCGCTGGGCCTGACCTTTGACAAGCTCATCATGCTCGACATCCTTCTCTATGGCGCGAGCCTCGTGCTGGAATTTCTGGCGCTCGTCATGTTGCGCATCCGCGAGCCACAATTGCTGCGCCCGTTCCGCGTGCCCGGCGGCATGGCGGGCGCAATTGCCGTGGGTATTGGCCCGACTGCGCTGCTGCTGGTTGCGCTGATCAAAAACCGCAGCGAGCAGCTTGATCTGTGGCGGCTGGGCCCGGTAAGCCAGCTGGGCTTTGGTCTGGTCCTGATGGCGCTGGGAGTGGTGTATTACTTTGTGGCGGGAAGGTCTTCTTCTTCCTACATCTCGAGCGTAGCGAGAGAGCCCTATGATCTGAAAGAGCTTCCAGTCGAGAAGGATGAGCCTTAGTTAGAACTGTGTGCAATCAGGTAAAGAGGGTACGAAATATCCCTTGTTTTTTCCTTGAAGAGTTTTTTCTCTGGTAGGGATCTCTCCCCTTCGACTTCGCTCAGGGTCGAGATTTCAGAATCATCTCTTCCTCACCACCAAATACGCCACCGTCAGCACCACCAGATAAATCCCGGCGCTCTTGGCGGCAACGCTCGATTGCGACACCCACCACGTACAGGCAATCGCGGCCACAATCGCGATAAATCCCAGAATAGAGCCAGTGCCTCCCAACGGTGAGCGTATACCGATCTCTGCCAACTGAGCGTCGGAAGCCGTTCGCCGGAAGCGGACATGCGCCAGCAGAGAAACCAGCCAAGCAATCATGCCACCCACCAGCGCGGCATTAATGATATAGAGGTAAGCATTCGATGTGCACAGTTGCAGCAGGATGGCCCCAACGATTCCGCCCATCGAGACCAGTACCGCTCCCATGGGCACGCCGTGATGATTGAGGACGCCCATGCGTTGTGGCGCGTATCCTGAGCGGGCCAGAGCAAACAACATGCGTGACGCGACGTAAAGACTGGCGTTCGCCCCGGAGAGCGCTGCGGAGAGCACGACAAAATTCATGATGAAGCCGGCCGCCGGGATTCCGGCCACTTTGAAGACAGTAACAAAGGGACTCTCAGCGACTCCGGCATTTTTCCACGGCATCACGCCCACCAGCACGGCCATGGCCCCGACGTAGACCAGGACCAACGTGGCGAAGGCGATGCGCGTTGCCCGCGCCACGTCCTTGCGCGACCGAGCTTCTCCTGAGGAAATGGCCACCATCTCAATGCCCAGAAAGCTGTAGAGGCCAAACGAAATTGCCATGAGCGGCGCCGTCCAGCCTTTTGGAGCAAAGCCGCCGCTGGCAACATATTGCGGCTGCACCTTGCCGGAAAACAGCAGGGCCGCTCCGGTCACGATGAAGACGAAGATCGTGACAACCTTCAACAAGGCAAACCAGTATTCAAACGTCCCGTAATGTCCGACGGAAAAGAGGTTGATGGCGAGCAGAAAAAGGCCAAACGCCACCATCCACACAAGGGCCGGCGCCGCCGGATACCACTGGCGCATGTAAGTGGCCGCCGCCACCACTTCCGATCCAACCACAATGACCACGGCAAACCAGTATCCATAGCGGGCAATGAAGCCGGCCCATCGATTCAGGTAGAGGTCGGCATAAACGCCAAAGGATCCCGCCGCCGGGTGGACTGCGGACATTTCGCCCAGAGCCATGGCTACTGTCCAGGAGATCAGCGCGCTCAAAGCGAAAGTTAGAACCACAGCCGGCCCAGCCACCTGAATGGCCGCGCCTGAGCCCAGCAGCAATCCGGTGCCAATGGAACCGCCAACGGCCACCATCGCCATTTGCCGCGCGGTCAATTCCCGCTTTAATCCCTGCTCTTGGTCAGTCGTATCTGGGCCAGTCATTTTATTGGTTGAATTATTGGGGAAAGTTATAACGGTTGTCACGGCGGATTGCCAGAATCGTTTGCTTCTTCGGGGCGATTACTAACGGGTGGAGATGAAGCATTGAGTGCTCCGGCGATTGCGCATAGAATTACATACTCAGCCTCAGTGCATCCCGGCGCGCCCCCTCCGAGTGCATTTTGAGGAATTTGTCCATGGCGGATATCTCCAAGCGACTTGAAAAAGCGGAAAAGTACCTGCAAAGAAGCAAGCCTGAGGCTGCGCTGGAAGAATACCTGGACATTCTTGCGGAGGAGCCCAGGAACCTTCAGGTGCTCCAGGCCGCCGCCGACCTTTGCCTGCTCCTGGACCGCCGTCCCCAGGGAGTGGACCTGTTCAGTACCCTGCTGGAACAGGAGTTTGAGGCCGGCGAGAGCGCCAAAGGCTCAGTAACCTACAAAAAGCTCTGCAAGATCACCACGCCCACTCCAACGCAGACGTTTCAATACGCCCAGCTCACAGAAAAGCGTGACCGCAAAGAAGCGCTGGATGCCTACACCACGGCGTTGCAGGGATTCGAACGGCAACACAAAGACAAGCAGGCGCTGGCGGCATGCAAGCGCATTGTGGAGCTTTCGCCGACAATCGAAAACCTGCAGCTCACGGCGGAGAAGGCTTCTGCGCTGGGCGAAGGCAAGACTGCAGCGTCGAACTTTGTCCAGCTTGGGCTTTTGCAGGACCAGGAATCGCCCGGCTCGGGATTTCAGTCTTATGAACGCGCCTACAACTTTGACCCACTGAACTTCCAGGCAATTTATCTCTATGGACGTGGGCTGTTTTCCCGCAACGCGGTTACGGAATGTCTGGCCGTGCTGGAACCGGTTGTAACCAAGGTAAAAGGTCTGCCCGAATTGCGTGAGCTTTACGCCCACGCGCTGATGGCGGCCAAACGCCCAGCGGAAGCCGAGCCTTACACCTGGGAAGCTTTCGAGAAAGACCCACAGCAATTGGAAGAAGTGGCTTCACTGGTGGGCGTCTATCTGGACATCAATGACACGCGCGGCGCGCTGGAGCTGGCCAGAAAACTTGAAGATCATGAAACGTCCGCAGGACGCCGTCGCGAATTCATTACCAGCATGTATGAAATGTCCGACCGCAGACTGCCGACGCTGGGATTCACTGAATATCTGGTCAAACTTTTTGATACCGCCAATCGAGAACATGAGTACAGCAATACGCTGCTGAAGCTCTTCCAGCTTTACTATTCCGCCGGAAAGTACGGGCAGGCCGGGGAGACGCTGGACCGCGCCGCTGAGCTTGATCCTTACGAGCCCGGCCACGCCAAACGACTGGAGATGCTGCGCGGACGGATTGACGACCACGCATACAGCCGCATCGCCAACCGCTTTCATCGTACTGACAATAAGCCGCAGGCGGCGGCCGTGGCTGCGCCCGAGCCGGCAGCGGCAGCGCCGACGCGTGGCGAATCCGAGCCAACCGTGCTGGAAGATTTTATTCTTCAGGCGGAGATTTATCTGCAATACGGCATGCGCTCCAAGGCACTGGAGCGGATTGAACGCGTCAGCAAGCTTTTTCCGCGCGAAGAGCAGAAAAATGAAAAGCTGCGCCACCTTTATATTTCGGCGGGATTCACGCCAGTATATGAAGTAGCTGAAGCAGCCGCACGAGCCACCGCTCCAGAAGCGGCGACAAAGGAAAAAGCGCCCGCTGCTCCGCCGCCAACTTCTTCCGCTGCTTATGAAGAAAACGCGGTAGATAATTTTGCCCGCGTCACGGAGATTACGCGGAATATTTATCGCCAGGCCAACGTGAAGAGCGTGCTGTTTACCGCGGTCAACGATATTGGACGCCACTACAACGCCAGCCGATGCGTGGCGGGACTCTGCACCATCGGCAAGCCGCCTTCCGCTGCGCTGGAATATTGCGCGCCCGGCGTAAAGCAGTCTGACGTAATGGCAATCGTGAAATTGATCGGCCTCACGCAGCAGCTTGCGGCGAACGGATTGGTGAACATTGCGAATGCCAAGGCATCGCGCGAACTGGCGCCGGCAGCGGAGCACGTTCACGCCTTGAACATTGAGTCGCTGCTGGCGGTGCCACTGCTGGATTCAGGCGAGCAATCCGGAATCCTGATCCTGGAGCAGACGTCTCCGCGGCAATGGCAGCAAACTGATGTTGTGGTGCTGAAGACCATCGCGGAGCAGATGGTGCTGGCGGTGAGCAACGTTCGCCTGCGCACATTGATGAAGACGCTGGCCGTTACCGACGAAAAATCCGGGCTGCTGAAGCGGCCTTCTTATCTGGACGTTCTTCTTTCTGAAGTCCGGCGGTCGCTGCAGCAAAAAACTCCACTGACCCTGATGCTTCTCCACTTTGGCAAGGCCTCCGCCATGGTTAAGGAGATTGGCGAAGCGCCGGTGGAAAGCATGATGCAGCAAATTGGACAGAGCCTGGCTTCACACATCCGCCAGAATGATGTGGCCATCCGCTACGATCTCACCACCATCGCGCTGGTGCTCGCCGACACGACGGAGAAGAACGCATTCCTGGTGGTGGACAAAATGAGAAAAGTGCTGGCGCCCACAAAAATCCCCGGCACCGAGCGGACTCCACCCATCAGCGCAGGCATTGCGGAAGCCGTGTTGCAAGAGCGGTTTGATGCCGTGGACATGGTCACAGAAGTAATCAACCGCGTGGAAAGCGCGCTGGAAATCGCCCGCGCTGAAGGCGGCAACAAAGCGCATTCTCTTGCGCCCGTGGTCCAGCCGAATGCCGTCGCCTAGGTAAGGATTTCCGGCTGCCGCCGCTTTTACATCCTCGCTGTAACCTCGAAGAGTTAGTGCTTTATTTTCATTGAGCCAGAGTTGAGAGACAGGCAATTACCTATGTTGAAGACTGCCAGTAAGTCTCTGCGGAGAATCCGGTTAAGAAGCCAGCTTACGCTGTCGCGCTCTTGCTTACAGCGCGCTCATGTTGCGTCTGCGCCACCAGCGCCCCGATTCCGAAGAACACCAGTGAGAACACCACGTCTGAGATGATGCCGTTGCGGAAGAATGGAATCGCCTTGGTGTAGCACAGGATCAATCCAGAGAGGTTCTTGGCATAAGCGATATTGCCGAACGCCCAGACGGCGAGGTTGCTGGTCAGGAAGAAGCCAACGCCCGTTCCAAGCCCCGCGCCAAAAACGTTCAAGGGCTTGACGCGGTCGCGCAGCAACAATCCGATGAAACAGGGAACCAGGTACCAGCTCCACATCACAATCTGGTCCAGCGTGAACGGCAGCTGATAAACACGCAGGTTCAGATAGATATCGGAGCCGATCAAGAGAGCGGCGGGAATCCAGAAGTGCTTGCGCGGCATGCGTGATCCAAAGAACAGCAGTGAAGCGCCCACCAGGCTGAAGCCCAGGGTTGCAAACGCGCCGGTACCGGCCACCAAACGCAACAACACCGCAAGAACCACGAACATATAAGCGAGCATACGCACCTCAGAGTAAGTATTGTGACGGTTTGAAACCACAAACGTCAAGCAGAAGCTTATTCCCGCTTTGGAACTGCCTGTGGCGGCCTTCCCATAAACATCTCTTCCACCCGGAGTTGCGGATCAAGCACCACGTACCCCGCCAGCGGAGGCCTCTGATGATGGACCACGCCCTCAACGCTATCAAACCGCAGGTCTTCAAACTGCACCTGAAATCGTTCGCCTTCCAGCTTCTCCACGGTCACCAGCGGATATTTCGCCCAATCCAGATACACGCGGCCCAGGCGCGACTTCTTGGCCGCCATCGTTACCGGCGTCTCTTCCGGTTTGAAGCGGACGATGGCCATATTTTGCGGATCGATATCACCTGAGCCGGAGTCCACGGGCACCATCTCCAGGAAATCCTGGGTTTCCACCACGCCATTCCATGAGAAAGGATTGATGGGCTGAGGAAAGGCCGAAGCGCGCAAAGGATCTTCACTACGATACGTCCGCGCATTCAGCGCATTCACCGCGCGCCGATGCTCAAAGTCGCGCACCAGGATCACCGCAGCCACAGAAATCAGGGCGAGGATGGCCGCGCCGCGTCCGCGAAACTGCGGCTTGCGCGACCCAATCTCCTCGGTGATCAAGGCCATCAATCCCGGCAGCACCAGCGCCAGAAACATGGCCAACAGCATGATGGGATCGACAATAAAAACGATGTCCCACGAGTACCACCTTTCGCTGAAGGGCGCGAACGGACGCACGCCGTAGTTGTTGGTGAAATCCTGAAACAAATGCACCAGCGATCCGAGTAGCGCATACGCGTAGAGTAGCTTCCAATTCGGAGCCAGCTTCGGTACTGTGGCGTTTGACGCACTCTCAGCGACAATCTTCTGGCGTGAGCTTCTCCAGCGATGGAATCCATACATCAGCGCAATCACCCCTGCCGCCAAAAACGGAGCGCCAATCAGGCTATGGGTGATGCCGCGATGGTGTTGCAGGCCCGCAATCGAGTCCCTGAAATAGAAAACCGAATCAATGTCAGGTACCTCAAATGCCAGCACCAACGTGAGGGTTGCCAATGCGGTTTTTCGATTCAGCCCGGCGCGGCCCACGCAGGCGCCGGTCAGCATGTGCGTGACAGGATCCAAGGAAATTCCTCAAAAACAAACTAGCATTCTAAACATGCTTTCTGTCTGCCCCTAACTCCAAATGCCAACAGCCTCTGGGGCTACTTTTGTCGTTTCGCGATATGTTGTCTGGTTGGTAAACAACGTGGAATAATAAACGTATTCTGCTCATGAACGTGGCTCCAAAATCCAATACGCGTCTGCTCTTATGCTCCCGCCACAAGGATTCCGTACTTGCCATGCAGCGCGAGGTTTTTCGCAACTCCGGCTATAGCGTGGTTGCAGCCGCTGCAAAAGAAGAGATTCACGATCACATCGAAAACACGAATTTTGACGTAATTATCCTCAACCACACGCTGTCCTTTGCCGATCGCAAGATGCTGGCCAGAAAAACCAAGGAACGCAATCCCAACAATGGGGTGCTGGTGCTGCACCACAGCGGCTCTCTGGGAAATCCTTATGTCGATCTAGCCGTGGATTCGCGGGCCGGCGTAAAGCCCATGCTGGATACGCTGAAGCGCATTGAGGCCATGCGCCATGCCCGCACCCACCACACTCCAGCCGCCGACGGAAAGTATGTTGTAGTGGCAGACCTCAATCGCAACTATACCTTTGCTACCGATCCTGTCTGTGAACTGCTGGGTTATGACCGCGCCATGCTGCTGGAACTCCGCATTGATGATATTGTCGATGGCTCAACCCACGTGGCCGCTCCGCTCTTCCAGCAGTTTGTTGCCGAAGGAAAGCAAACCGGAAGAATTACGCTCAAGCATCGCTCCGGCAAAAAGATCCAGGTACGGTATTCCTCCGCGGTGAAGCCAGACGGCTGCGTGGTCGCGCACTGGGAACCTCTGGAATCTCCAATGACCGCCTGACTTCAGGTTTCCAGTCACTCCATCAACAGTTTCACCGGACGGCTTTCAATCGTCAGCTCCGCGGGCAGCACACCCAGCAACTCGCCATCCGCTTGTGAATGAATGGTGCGCATGCCGGGAAT
>JBAVUZ010000355.1:0-5155 GCA_049697035.1 Candidatus Angelobacter sp.
GCGCAAGACCGTGGCAGGAATCCTCTGATCGTATTCGCAGATCTTCTGCGCTACCTCATCACCAAAAGATGAAGCCCATCGTTGTGCCAGCCATCTTGGGTGCGCCAGAGAAGAGGACAAATAATCGACACCGCTCAATTTTGAAGCCTGTGGATCATACGCGGCTGACTTTACTTTGCGCATCACCGCATTCACCAGTCCGGCAGCAGACACCTTCTTCGCCTGCTTCACGAGTTCCACGGTCTCATTCACGGCAGCGTGTGCCGGCACTTTGGTGAGGAACTGTTTTTGATAGACGCCCATGCGCAGGGCCGTCAGGACTTCGAAGTCGAGCTTGCGGAAAGGGGTAAAGCTGAGACGGGCAATGGTTTCGTCGAGCACCGACCGCCAGCGCAGCACGCCCATAACGATTTCAGTTGTGAGATTGCGATCGGCCGGAGAAAGTTCGTCAAGAAGCCCGGAATGCAGCAGCTCCACCGCATAGGACGACTCGCGCTCCACGCGCAGCAATATGTTGAAGGCCGCATTGCGCGCTGGAGAGACAGCCACGGTCAGGCGTCCTTGGCTGGAGCCAGCCGCTCGCCCGCGGCGGGATGATAGCCGTTGATGAATTCGCGGGCGGCCATAACTTTCTTTCCTTCAGGCTGGACCTGAAGCAGTTGCAGGACGGTGCGCTGGCCGCAGCCAACAAAAAGTTTTTCATCGCCCACCCGCAGCTCACCCGGCGCGAGGTTTGAAGGGGTGTCTTCCGGCCGGGCGCCGATTAATTTCAAACTCTTGCCGCGAAATTGCGTGTGCGCTCCGGGCCACGGTTGAAAGCCGCGCAGACGATTGTGAATCTCAGTTGCGGTGCGAGTGAAATCGACGAGTCCATCTTCTTTTTTGAGAATCGGAGCGAGCGTTGCTTTGGCGTGGTCCTGCGGAACAGGCGTAACCGTCTTGTCTTCCAGACCATTGAGCGTCTCCACGATCATGTCTGCGCCCATTTCTGCCAGTCGCGGCGCGTAAGTCAAAGCCGTGTCTTCCGGACGGATGGCCATTTCTTTTTGCAGCAGGATATCGCCTATATCCAGGCCTTCATTCAGCAGCATGGTGGTGACGCCGGAGACGGTCTCTCCCTGCGCGATGGCCCATTGCACGGGCGCGGCGCCGCGATACTTCGGCAGCAGCGATGCATGAACATTGATGTTGCCATATCGCGGAAGTTCCAGCATCCACGGCGGAATGATCCTGCCATAGCCAACGACGATGATTGCATCTGGCTGCAAGGCCTCAAGCTGCGCGCGAAATTCTTCATTCTTTTTGATCTTTTCCGGCTGGATGACCACAAGGTCAAGCTTCAACGCCGACTGCTTTACGGGCGGCGCAGTCAACGCCATGCCGCGACCCTGCGGGCGATCGGGTTGGGTAACGACAAGTTGAATTTCGAATCCGGCGGCAGCCAGACGCTCCAGTGACGGCACTGCAAACATCGGTGTGCCGCAAAAAACCAGCTTCATGCCCACTCGCCGGCGCGCACCAGCTTTTTGATTTTGCGCTTGATCAGGTCGCGCTTGAGCGCGCTCACGTGGCTGATAAACAGCCTTCCATTCAAGTGGTCGATTTCATGCAGGAAGGCGCGGGCGAGCAGGTCGTCGCCGGTTTTTTCAAACCAGTTCCCTTCCACATCCTGGGCTCGGACGGTGACGATATTGGCGCGCGCCACGTTCTCGCGAAAATCGGGCAGACTCAGGCAGCCTTCCTGCCCGTTCTGCTTGCCTTCACGGCTGATAACTTCCGGATTCACCAGAACGAGCTTGGCCTTGGGATCTTCTTTAAATGTGGTGTCAATGACAGCGATGCGCTTGCCAATGCCGATCTGCGGCGCAGCCAGCCCGACACCGTGGGCCGCATACATGGATTCGAACATGTCATCGACCAGCTTCTTCAGCTCCGCATTGAATTCCGTGACCGGTTCAGACGGCCTTTCCAGCACCGGATCACCATAGACTACGATTGGATAAATCATTCGTTCTGCTAGAACTCCCGCAATTGTTGTTGATAGCCGGCAAAATTCCGTCGCGTCTCGACGATGGAATCGCCGCCAAATTTTTCCAGCGCACAGCGCGCCAGCGTGAGCGCCACCATCGCTTCAGCGGCAACGCCGGCCGCCGGGACCACGCAGACATCGGAACGCTCATACGCTGCCTTGACCGGCTCACGCGTGGCGAAATCCACCGAACCCAGCGGCCGCCGCAAAGTGGAAATCGGTTTAAGGTAGCCGCGCACCAGAATGTCCTGCCCGTTGGAGATGCCGCCTTCAATTCCGCCCGCGTGATTGGATGCCCGGATGAAGCCGGTGAATTGCGGTTCGCTGGTTTTGTTGTACCCGATCTCATCATGCACGGCGGAGCCGAACGAAAGCGCCGACTCAACTCCCGTGCCGATCTCCACGGCCTTCACGGCCTGCAATGACATCACGGCCCTGGCCAGCATGCCGTCCAGGCGCTCGTCCCATTGGGCAAACGTGCCGAGGCCCGGAGGTACGTTGTGAGCAACGACTTCAAAAACGCCGCCGATGGAGTCTCCGGTGCGTAACGCGTGATCGACTTCAGCCTTCATGCGCTGTTCGGAGTCGGGGTCGGCGCAGTTCAGCAGAACTTCCGGTTTGGCATGCAGCTCCTGAAGTTTTTCCCACGGCACTTCAGCGTTCGCCAGCGTGGCTTTGCCCACGGCGATCACGTGGCTAAGCACTTCCATGCCAAGCTCGCGCAAAAAGAGTTTGGCAATTGCGCCAATGGCGACGCGCGCAGCAGACTCGCGGGCAGAAGCGCGTTCCAGAATGTATCGCGCTTCAGGGAAGTTGTATTTCAGCGCGCCGGCAAGATCGGCGTGTCCAGGCCGGGGAGAAGCCACACGCTTGTGCTTGTCAGGATCGCCGGCCTCAACGGGCAGCGATTCTTCCCAGTTAGCCCAGTCTTTATTCTCCAGCAGGATGGAAATTGGCGAGCCAATGGTCTTGCCGTGACGCACGCCGGAGAGGATGTGTGCCTTGTCAGTCTCAATCTTCATGCGTCCGCCACGGCCAAAACCCTGCTGGCGACGCCAGAGTTCACGGTTGAGATATGCCAGATCAATGCTCAGACCTGCGGGCACGCCGGAAAGGAAAGCCACAAGGCCTTCTCCGTGCGATTCTCCGGCAGTAAAGTAACGCAGCATGGTCAGGAACGAACCATTGATTGTAGCGTAGGTTTATGCGGGAAGAAAAAAAGGGCGGGCTGACGAGGCCCGCCGAGACGAGAAGGTTACGAGGACATGAGACTTCAAGTGGCGTTCACGCCAATAGCGGGATCAGGCGGCGTGACGAATCTTGCTGCGTACTTTGTCGCGGGTTTCGTCGTCAATTGACGTCAGGTTGTGCTGCTCGCGGCCATGCTGTTCTGCCTTGCGCAGCACTTCATCCGGACTGGAGCCTTTCGCTTCCCATGAACATCCGGTAAAGCCGGCGTCGGCGCAGCGGAATGAATAATTTTCGTTTCCTTTATCAGTGCTGTTGGGCTGAGTAATATTGGCCATAGTTTCCCTCCAGAACTATTGTCCCGCGAATCCAGAGCTGAATGGGGCAATATCGAAAGCTGCTGGTGAAAAATCGAGAGCAGCTGCCGGCGGCAACCAGTGGGGGCATAAGTTGAAGAGAAGGACAAATTTGCGGGGATATAGCCATCCCTTCCTTGCGCCGCAGGGCGTCGCGCAGCGCAGCGGAGCGACAATAAAGCCCAGCGTAAGAGCGCGCCCAAAGAAGCCAGCGTGTGCGGGTTGTCCATCCGACTGCGAGTAACTACTCGCCGAGGAGAAATGGAACAAGATAGATTACAACTGGTAGCAAACACCTAACTGAACAATTGACAGGCTGACCATCAACGAGCAGAATCGTTTACCCGAACTTAAATCAAGCCGCTTGGGATAAGGACCAAATGAGGCTCATCAAAGCATCAATCTTACTGCTGTACATTTCCCTGTTCGGCTGCGGTGGCGGACAAAACACCATCACCCCGCCGCCTGCCGCTACAGCGCTTAACGGGAACTATGATTTCACGGCAACATCTGGGTTGACGAACAACATAGCGTTTATCGGTGGACCGCTGCAAACTGACTCAGGCGGCAACGTAACCGGTCTAATGCACATAGATGACCCGACAACTTGCTTCGCGTTAACTACCATCGCCACCGTCACAGGCGGAATTAGTCCCCAAGGAACGCTCAACGTAACCACCAACAATATCCAGAGCAAGGTGATTACCGTGAATGCTTCAGTCAGCAGCGACGGCAAGTTTATTTCCGGCGGCTCCTACAACATCACTGGAACTGCCTGCGCGGCTGGCGATCACGGCACTATCACAGGTTTCCAGGTACAACCAGTTGCCGGTGCATATTCCGGACAGATTATCGGAAATTTGGGAACGGCCACAATCAATGCTACGCTCACGCAGTCGCCGACTGCGGATGCAAAGGGCCTTTTCAGCTTGACAGGCGGAGTCACGTTCGTCTCCTCGCCTTGCTTCACATCCGCTACCATCACATCGAGCGAAGTGGCGGGGGTGCTGGTAATCCTGAACCTGACTGCTAATGACGGTTCTACCATTGACTTCACTGGCGTTGCTACAGACCCCACAGCCAAAACAATCGAGGGGAACTTCACGATAACTGGTGGAACTGGAGGCTGCGCCGGCGACGCGGGGCAAATCGTAATGTCACATCCTTAAACGAGGGGAACAGACGTTCCTTTCACGGAAGGGTGGCGAAATGGCTATTATTACTCAAACCCTACCGTGGGTGCTCCATCCTTCGTCGCTTTTGCTTGAGGGTGGGAATCCACAAAACCCGCCGCATCTATCTGATTCTGCTCATCGAACCGCCAAAGCGATCATTGTTCAACTCTCGATGGTCGTTGACATCCGCACCCCAACGAGTTAGGGTCGAAGTAGGGCGAGTATTCTTCCTCTCTTTTCAGATTCCCTGAACTAAGTCAGC
Organism: Candidatus Angelobacter sp.; assembly: GCA_049697035.1. Classification (GTDB taxonomy): domain Bacteria; phylum Acidobacteriota; class Terriglobia; order Terriglobales; family Acidobacteriaceae; genus Angelobacter. The sequence goes on from JBAVUZ010000355.1 coordinate 5,011, forward strand.
CCATCTGAGTATCCTCACATACCTTAGCCTCACCGTAAACCCGAGGAGGTTTAATTATGTTCGTACGCAAAATTTCATTCCAATTGAAGCCCAATACGTTCGCCGAATTCAGCCGCACTTTCGAAAAAGAAATTATCCCCGTGCT
>JBAVUZ010000356.1:0-4404 GCA_049697035.1 Candidatus Angelobacter sp.
CTTCTAGACTCAAGACAAATCCGGCATTGAGGTGAATTATGCCAGCAACTACCACTCGAGGTCGTCACAGAGACATTGTCACAGCAACTGACCTTGCCGATCTGGCGGGCTTTTGTGATGAGCAAGCCCATGCGATTTCCTTCTATTTCAGTCTTGCTACCACGCCCGACAACTCACATCGCGAGGAATTCATTGCCGTCAAGCGACTCATTCAACAGGCGCATGACAATATTGGGCCATCACACGTACCAACCTCTCTGACTAAAGACCTGGAGCAGATCCTTTCAACTGCTGATGAGATTTCTCTTGATCCCGCACAGCTGAAAGTAGTCTTTGCATGTCGCAAAAGGCAAGTGTGGCAGGAATTTGAGATCCCGACACATCGGGCGATAAGCCTTTTGGATGTGGAAGACGTTTTCGGTTGGCGCCGCTAATGGTGGCATTGCAAGCCTGTACTCCGTTTTGCGTGGTGATTCTGGAATCTGGGAAGGCGCGGGGATTTGTGATACGCGGTACGGATATCAGGGAAATAACGGGCCGGCTTTCTGTCGAGGATCTCAGTTTGCATGCGGAAGACTCCCGGGTGGGATGGTCGAGGCATATTGAGACAAATTTGGCAGAGCACGAACAGGCATATTTCAAAAGACTGTCTCGCCAGGTGCACGAGTTTATGTCAGAACAGCAGGCAGCGCACCTCGTCATTGGCTGCCGCGAGGATTTGTGGGGTGAAGTCGGGCCACAGCTTGCCAATTCTCAGAATGAATTCATAGGACATTTCCACCTGGCAAATTTTGCGGTGGAGCCGGCGGAAGTGCTGCTTATGGCACTGCCGCTATTTGAAGAGGCCCGGCGACAGCGCTGCGTGAATCTTTTGAATGAGATCAATGAAAGCCCTTCTCGTGCTGCCCTTGGGCTCGTTGACGTGCTGCGGAGCCTCCGCGCCGGGCGAGTGCAAAAACTCGTCTTGGGAGGGCTGCCCAAGCAGACGATTTCTGAGTGCCAGGATTGCCGCCGCATGTGGAGCGAAGCCGGTCACAATTGCGTTTTCTGCGGCAGCGGGCGCGTTCGCTATATAGCTGCAGAAGAAGGCTTGATTCGACAAGCTCTTACGGCTGATTCGGAAATATTGTTGGTGGAAGAAGATGTGATTCCGGGCTTCGGCGGTGCAGCGGCGCTGTTGCGTTATTGATCGGATGAGCGCCTAGCCGAACCGTCTTGCCCGTCAGCGCAAGGTAGATTCCCATGAAAACCAATTCTGAACTTCAACACGATGTCTTGGAAGAACTGAAATACGAGCCGAGTGTCGATCCGGCACAGATCGGCGTTACCGCAAGAGATGGAATTGTTACGCTCTCGGGCATGGTAAAGACCCATCCTGAAAAATGGTCTGCCGTAAGGGCAGCGCAACGAGTCTTGGGGGTCAAGGCCGTGGCCGATGAAATTAAGGTTGAGCTGCCATTCGTTTTCCGGCGCACAGACGAAGAAATTGCCCAGGCCGTGCTGGACGCCCTTCGATGGGACGTGATCGTTCCTGACGAACGCATTCAGGTCAAGGTCAGCGATGGCTGGGTAACGCTCAAAGGAACAGTGGATTACAAATATGAACACGCTGCTGCCGAGGCGGCGGTGCACAATCTGATTGGCGTTAAAGGCATCCTGAATCGCATCACAATCAAACCTCTGGCGACCCCCTTCGAAATAAAGGCCCAGATCCAGAAAGCCTTCCGGCGCACGGCTGAACTGAATGCACGACAAATTAATGTTGCCGTCCATGGAAATAGGGTGAGCCTGCGCGGTACCGTGCACAGTTGGGCTGAGCGAGATCAGGCGGAGCGAGCTGCATGGTCGGCTCCAGGTATTTCGCAGGTGGAAGACGATTTAACTGTGGCCGTTTGAAGTCGAGCTGTCGTGGGCAGCAAATGGCCGGTCGCGCAGGGCAAACGAAGCCACGCTCATGGGTGAAAAAAGACGAGGAGGATGGCAATCGCAAGCGGTAACGCAGACGGATATGCGCTGGCGCGTGGGGCTCACGTGAAATGTGACGCGAATCACAGCCCGACGCGGCGGACCGGCCTACCGTTATTGATGTAACTGCAGGTGATTGGAAATGAGTTCAATATGGAAGGTCTCTGACACAGAAGTATCATCTGCCATTCGTTACCTGGACCCGGACTTAATTGGTGGCAGAAACATACATCATGGCGCCCAGGTGCACTCCAGACGATGGGTCAAAGTTGCCATCGTGATTTTATCAATCGCGGCTATTCTGTATATCACTGCACTTAAAATGGCCGGCCGTCGTGCGTCTCCTGAGCTAGACACAGCACCGTAAACGGTTATCGACGGATTCCATGTTCCGGATTGCGCTCGCACCAACTCGAGAAACAGCTCTCGCCCACGCCGTCCTCGGTCGCTGAAAAGATCGGCAAAGCAGTCAGAAAATAAGTGACTGTCATCTGCTGTGTGACCGCTGTCACAGCTTAAGTCGCAGTAATGAATAAGAGTTTGTATAGGGACGCCCATTAAGGGGCTGCAACATGACACTCTCCCCCATTCCCGTGGCGGCCAAGGAAGCTTCCGATCTTCATCTGAAGTTGCCCCACGCCCATTATGAAGCAGCGGCGCTCGCTCGATCGCTGCACAAGCTTCTTGCATCAATCTCTCGGCCTGATCTTGCGGAAACTCGGGAGAGTGCGATACGGCTCGGCATTGCGCTTGAGGGACTCGCAGAAGCGGAGCGGGCGTGCGGGCCTTGTTCAGAACAGGATCACGCCTTTCAACAGTATGAGCAAATGCTTCAACAACATCGACAGGCGTTTCTTGCATTTGAACGGTTGTCGACCGATTTAGAAGACACCCTTGCCTCGCACTATAACGATGACGCCTTACTCGCCGCTGAAATCGGCCATCATCTCGATTCGGCGGAAACAGCCCACCAGGCGAGTCTCTGTGGGCCACAATCAGACACCTGATTACCAATCAAAATCCCGTCACAACAATGGAGCGCTTGTAAAAACGACCAAAGAATAGCTGAGGTGTTATATGAAAATCGAAAGCATAATGACGAAACAGCCAATCTGCTGCAGCCCATCGGATACATTGCAGCACGTGGCACAAATGATGCGAGAACAGGACGTGGGCGCCCTACCGGTAGTCTCGGACCTTGTCTCGAAACAACTAGTGGGGATCATCACAGACCGCGATCTGTGCATCTCCGCTATAGCGGAGGGCAAAGATCCCCACATCACGCCAATCGCCGCCCACTTCACCAAAGACGTAATAACCTCCTTTCCTGAGGACACACTGGAATCCTGTGAGCAAAAGATGAAGCAGCACAGGGTCCGGCGGATTCCAGTGGTCGACAAGCAGAATTCCTGCGTGGGTATTGTCGTCCAGGCTGATATCGCGCGCGTGGATAAGCCGGAAAGTTTCCAGGCGCTGATTCATGAAATTTCCCAGCCGAATGTTCGACGCCCGGCTCCGATCGCCGCGGCATGATGCCGTAGTTTTGCCACGCGGGGTGTTTGCAGAAGTCCGAAGAAGGAGAATGGCATGAAAACCAACACGCAGCTTCAATTTGATGTTCTAGATGAACTGCAGTACGAACCTAGTGTGGATGCTGCTGAAATCGGGGTTACCGCGAAGGATGGGATTGTAACTCTGGCCGGTAACGTGAAGAGTTACGTTGAAAAGTGGTCCGCAACCCGCGCAACTGAACGGGTCAACGGCGTCAAGGCGGTGGTGGATGAATTGCAAGTGAGACTGCCTGACGTTCATCTTCGCACGGATGAAGACTTGGCTCGCGCTGTATTGAATGCCCTCAAATGGGATGTCACGGTTCCCGATGATCGTATCAAAGTAAAAATTGAGCACGGATATATCACGTTGGAAGGGAACGTTGACTACAAATATCAGGAAACGTCCGCAATTAAGGCGGTTCGCAACCTGGCCGGCGTGAAGGGGATTACCAATCTTATTACCGTCAAACCGCAGGCGACGCCTTCCGAAGTGAAAAGGAAGATCGAAGGTGCTTTTCGTCGGACCGCCGAATTGGATGCACAAAGGATCAAGGTCGACGTTCACGATAACAAGGTCACTCTGCGCGGCATCGTTCATTCCTGGGCCGAGCGAGACGAAGCGGAAAGGGCGGCATGGTCGGCTCCCGGCATTGCGTTCGTTGAAGACAAACTGATCGTCGCGGCTTGAGTTGACCGCAACCCCGAAAAGAGGCCGGCGTCAGCGCCGGCACACCCTCTCCAACGCGTCAGAGCGGTCCTAAAGTTGGTATGGTCGCTTTGACAGCACAACAGCTATCGCTGCTGTTTCTGGTTATCAAAGAATGCTCAACAGTGAAGCACATGAACTGCAAGGTCCAACCCAGAGGAAATTCATACGGGCCGAGCA
>JBAVUZ010000357.1:0-3407 GCA_049697035.1 Candidatus Angelobacter sp.
CTCGCGCCTCATCAGGTCGCGTTCCGGGTTCGCGCCCGCGCGGTCATCGGACACGCGCTCCAGCACGTCCACCGGTTGCCCGCGTGAATCCATCACCATCTGCGGATCTTCCTTGCGCGTCTGCCGCTTGCGCAGATGGTCAAGGCAGAGATTGGTCACAATACGATAGATCCAGGTGTAGAAAGAGCACTCAAACCGAAAATTTCCAATATGCCGATAAGCCTTGAGAAAGGCTTCCTGATAGATGTCGTGGGCGTCCGCGTCCGATCCAGTCAGGTGCATGGCCAGGCGCAGCACGGCCTGGTCATACTGGCGCACCAGTGTCTCGAAAGCTGCACGGTCTCCGCGCTGCGCGGCACGTATCAGCTCACTGTCGTTGATTCGACTTAGGGCTTGACTCACCATCTCTCCGGAAGAATGGGAGCTTCTTGCACCGCTGCTCGGGCCAACCGCCACTCTTAAAAATGCTGAGTCGGCCGGCATCTTCTGTCCTCTGTAATCCTCTCTCCTTGCAATTACTTGGACGCAGCCAACAGCGATACGTAAGCTGAGAGTATCCCATTTTCGGACACTTGGGAAATCCTGGGACGACCTGTAACCCCCGCGGGATCAGCTGCTTCCCCGCCTTGCAATCTGCCCACCCAAAGGCGCAAGCCGTTGCGATCTGGTTCCGATTTGGAACTGCACCTGATCTCCTCCGTGTTCCTCTGTGACCTCTGTAGTAAAAGGTTTTAATCCGCGCTCATCCGCGCAAATCCGCGGTAAAGCTTTTGCTTTTTCGATCACGGCGATTACGGCGATCCACCATTCTCACTCGGCCTTGCCTGCTCTGTTAAATCCTTCCATCAATTCTTTCAGCGCTATCACCTCCACCGGACAATCCGGCCAGTTATTCTCCCAGCACAAAATCAAGTCGCACTCTTTCGGATCGTGAAAGTGCTGCAGAAAATTCCTGCTCATGAATTCAATCTCTACCCGCACCCGCTGCCACCGTCCCGGAGCTACCTCGCGGAACGCCTCCACATCGGGATAAGCCGTCCCGATCCACGTCACAATAAAACCCAGCTTCTCTGCCATCGCGCCAAACAGGAACACCACGCCCATTTCGTTCACCGGGACAAAGCCCAGCGCGCTCCGCAGAAATGGCTCGCCATACACCGGACGGTCCGTCAGTATCCTGGGGTTTGAAGACAATGCTTTCGGCGTGCGCCTCCATCCCCCTGTTCTCCCTTCCCGCCTGTACTTCCTTGCTACTTCCAGCACGTCGCCCCATTGCTCTTCCATCCCATTCTCGATCACGTATTGCACCATCCCTGCCGGCACATCATTCCAGTAGCGGAAGCGCTTCCGTAGCGGCGTCAGGCTGTGTTGGCTGTGCAGCACGTACTCCGCCGCGCTCGGGACCTCGCCAATTTTCCGGACAATGCCTGCCCACTCCTGGAACAGCTCGTCCATTCCCAGCGTGAATCCGGCGCCACGGCCTTCAAATCCGCTGGCCCGCAGCGCCTTGGTGTAATTGCCAAAATGGCGGGCAAAAATCTTCCCGTAGATTCCGGTTTCTGTTTTCAGCTCTTCCTGGTTCGGCACATGCCCCAGCTTTGTCGCGCATTGCTGGATGGCGGCGATGATTTCTTCTTTGGTGGGTTTCCTGCTTGCAGTTTCACTATTTAAGTTGTTCACGATCTTCTCCTGGAGGTGTTCAATCTTTCCTTGGGTCCTGATCTCCTTTGCGTTTCTCTGCGTCCTCTGCGGTAAATTCTTGCCTTTTTCCTGATCTGCGCTTATCTGCGAAATCTGCGGCAAAATGGTTTTCTTGATTCGTGTCCGTTCGCGTTAATTCGCGGCTAAGTCCCCTGCCTCGCGCTAACAAATGCTCGCCCTATCCCGCCAAGCCCCTCCACCTCTCTGATCTCGCCCGCTTCTTTCATCCTCTTTAACGTGTTGTGAATCGGCGGCATCTCATGCTTGTATTTGCTCAGGTCGTACCCCATCTCAGCCATGCGGTCTCTTACCTGGGTCGGCGTCAGCGGCAGCAGCAGCGGCTGCCGGAAGACCCACCGGATAGCTTCCGTCAGCCCCATCTCTTGGCCCGCCCCGGCTGCTCCCGCTCCGCCAGCTTCCGCTTGCCTTAACTCATTGATTCGGCTGGCAATATTAAAATCCAAGGTTTCACCCGACAGCCGCGCCAGTTGTTCCACAATCGGCCCCCAATGTGAAATCTGGTCTTTGATCTCGGTTTCCTGCCGCAGCAGCTCCCGGAGCCTATCTCTAGCCGATTCATACATTTTTATGGCTGTTTCATCTGGCATAATGATCTTATATAAAAATATTCACACAATGTCAATAGTTATTTCACTTTTATTCACATTGTTCCCAGATCGAGAATTTGCCGCTATTTTCCATGCAAGGTTTACCGATCCAGAATTCCTACGCGTTTGATCAAACTCAAACCCCTGTCATCCCGACCGAAAACCGAACGACCGAAGGGGACGTGAGGTTGAGCGGAGGGACCCCGACACTTTGTCTTTTGCCACGCCGCATCAGGGAGTTCTACCAAAGCATTTGGGAGCGATTGTGATCTTGCTTTCGGGAACGAAGGAAAGACGTCCCGAATCACGGGGTGGAGCAGACATTTATGTCTGCGGTTAGAGCTGATAACACGGGGCTTCAGCCCCTGAGGTTCGATTTTCAAATTACTCAATTACCAAATTACCCATTTACCAATCTTGCAGACCCTGAGCGAAGCCGAAGGGGAGGTGAGGTTGAGTGGAGGGACCCCGACACTCTGTTCTCTGCCATGACCGCATCAGGGAGTTCGACCAAAGCATTTGGGACCGATGGTGATTTTGCTTTCAGGGAACGGAGGAAAGAAGTCGAGAATCACGGGGTGGAGCAGACATTTATGTCTGCGGTTCGAGATTGATAACACCTGGGCTTCAGCTCCTGAGGCCTTTGCGGCAAAAGGGTTTTGCTTTTCCGATCACGCACGATCACGGCGATGTCAGCGATCCATCCCTCCCTCTCGAGATGCCATCCCGAACCCCGCGCGCCCGTTGCTGGGCCCAGACAGTTTCCTCTGCTTGCGGTTGCCACCTTCGTCCCTATGGCCGGAGCGGCGCGGGTGAGGGATCTGCTCCGCCGCAGCCACGCGTGAGCCATCCACCGCTTTTTCTCTCTGCACACCGACGAATTCTCGGACCAGCAAAAGCAAAAACCAAATCACCCAGCGCCGGAGGCGCGTCGCGAAGTTAGCCCACCCTAAAGGCGAGCGCATGCGAAGCCGGAAGGGTTCTATAAGAGGGAATGTCAAGAGAATGTTTTTCCCTTAAGACGGAGGGGAGGGTCGATTCTCGTCATTCAGCCCCTTTCGCCGGACCTTTTTTTCGCATGTGCGCATGTGCAGCGCA
>JBAVUZ010000358.1:0-5096 GCA_049697035.1 Candidatus Angelobacter sp.
GCTCTGGCGATCGTCAATTTCTGAGCAGTCACTTTCGCTTTGAACGCTAAGGGTTGTTTCAGTTCCTCGATTCAAGATCGCCTTACTTTTTCTTCTTCTCGTGGTAACTCGTTTCAACCTTGGCGCCAATGGCTTGCAGCATGGCTTTCACATCGTTGGCGTGCGGACCATCGGGAGCAAGCTGCAGATATTTGTTCAGAGCATCTGACGTGCCGGCAGGCGCTTGCAATTTGCCGTCTTTATCCAGTTTGCTGTCGCCTACCATGAGTGATCCCTTGATGAAATAGGCGTCTGCCTTGGTTGGATCCGCGGCAATCGCCTTATCGCAAGCCACCAGCGCGCCCTGCGTGTTGCCGCTGTTGTATTGGGTGGCGCAGATATTGAAGTACGCAGTCCCCGGATTCGGGTCCATGGAAACGGCCTTGGTATAGGCTTCAATCGCTTTGTCGTTCTTTTTCAACTTCAGGTAGGCATTGCCCTCACTGGTAAGCATCTGGGATACGCCGGCCTTGGCCTTGGCGGGATCAGCTTTGGGATCGCTCTTGATGGCATTTTCCGCAATGGGTATGGCTTTTTCATAGGTTGCCACAGCTTCGTCAAACTTGCCTTCGCCGAATTGCGCATTGCCCAGGGCTTGCTGGTAGTCCCAGCGATTGGGGTTCATCGCGATTAATTTGGTCAGGATCGGTTCAGCGGTGGCCCAGTCTTTGGCTTGCAAGGCCGGGTTAAGTTGCGCGATCAAGGCATTTTCATTAATTGCCTTGGCCCGCTCTGACTTCAGCTTCTCCAACTCCTCTTTGCTTGGTCCGGATCCCTTGCCGCTGGTCATTTCCACTGACAGGTCGTCCGGGAGGCCACCTTCGCCCTTCACCTGGACCTTGACCTTAAAGCGCTTTTCACCGGCGGTGACATCCTCGTCATAAATGCCAAAAGGAATGCCTATTGCGGAGAATTGGCCGCTCTTATCGCTTTTCATCTTGTAAGTCCTGCCATTATCGGCATTGGTCAGGGTAATCTGCGCGTCTGGCACCGGCTGGCCGCCATCCGTAACTTTACCCTGCACCTTACCCATGGTGGCCTGGGACCAGCCTGTTGAAACAGCCGCCAGGAAGAACACAATCACCATCACTGGATACGTAAGTTTCATTTTCATTTTTTTTCGAGCCTCCGGCTTCAACCTGAATCTTGAAATTTAATGCCTTGCCACTCGTTGCAAATGCTCCGGTGGCAGATAAGGAATCGGATCCTGAGTTTTGGCTTCAGCAAAAGCGCGCTGCCGCAGCACACAGCTCTCACACACACCACAAGCTTTATCTTCACGGCTATAGCAAGACCAGCTCAAATCAAACGGAGCGCCCAGTTCCATCCCCAGTCGTACGATCTCAAGCTTGCGCAGGGCGATCAGCGGTGTAACCACCTGAATCTTGCCTTCCGCGGTGCCGGCTTTTATAACCGCGTTGAACGCCCGATAATACTCAGGCCGGCAATCCGGATATCCAGAACTATCCTGCTCTACCGCGCCAATATAGATTTTCTCCGCTCCCAGCACTTCCGCCCAGCTTACGGCAGCAGCCAGGAAATGCGCATTGCGAAAGGGAACGTACGTGACAGGTATCTGGTCGCCGATTTGCTCGCCCGCTTCCGGCACTTCAATGTTCTCATCCGTAAGGGCTGATCCACCGATGATGCCCAAAGCCTCATTCCTGATTACCAGCCGGCGTTTGATGCCCAGATAATCGCAGATCCGCTCAAATGCCCAACGCTCACGCTCCGCTGTACGCTGGCCGTAATTCACGTGCAGGGCCGCGGCTTCAGTATCTCGTGCGGCCAGCGCGGCGCAGACACAGGAGTCCATGCCTCCACTCAACAACACCACCGAGCGCGGTTTTTCGCCTGCCAAAATAAATCCCCTGATGTGCGGATGTCTACTTTTCAGATGGCCCGGCAGCCAGAATAGCTGCCCACTTATTCTTTAATTATCGCAAAACTTCAGCGTTCATGCTGGGTTGCCGCCGGACGTCACACTCCCTTGGTTGCGGGCTCCCAGATGAATTTATGGATCTGCAGGCCCAGGCGAACGTTAAGCCTGTCTGCCAAAATCCACTCCGCTAAAACTCTGGGATCAAGCTGGCAATTAGTTGTGTCACGCTCCTGGCTCGGGCTCTTCAGAAACACCGGAGAAAGCAAAACCGCTCCCACTTTTTGATCTAACCCGTGCTTGAGAATGAAGTCTCGCGCGAACTCATAGTCTGTGCGATCGGCTAATACGAACTTGACTTCGTCTGCCGCGGTAAGGGACGCCAGATTGCTCATGCTAAACGTTCCGCCTTCTCCTGAACCGGGACACTTCACGTCTACGATCTTGTGGACCGCGCGCGGCACCCGCTCCAGTGGACGCTCGCCGCTGGTCTCCAGCAAAAGAGTATATCCGCGAGCGAGGAGGCGTTCCATCAGTGGAACCAGTTCGCGCTCCTGCAGCATTGGCTCGCCGCCGGTGAACTCAACCAAGCCAGCGGGCGCGAGCTTTAGAACTTCCTGCTCGACTTCCTCGGCAGACATCTTGCTGCCGCCGGTAAACGTATATTCGCTGTCGCACCAGGAGCAACGCAGGTTACACGCGGCCAGCCGAACAAAGATACACGGCACGCCCGCGAAAGATGATTCGCCCTGAATGGAACGATAGATTTCGATGATCTGCATGTCTTGGAAGAACACAACCGAGGGCGGCTGTGTTCCAAAGTTCATTCCGAATAGCGCGCGGTCGTGGTATCAGTTTCCCAGATGGTAACGTCCTTCACCGCAACCCGGCCGCTGGTAATCGATTTCAGTCGGCCATTCGTCTGATCGTAAAAATATTTCGCCAGATTTTCCGCCGAAGGGTTAAGCGCTATGAATGGCTCGATTTCATTCAGCATCTGGTGGTCCAACCGGTCGATCACATGCTTCATGACCTCTTTCAGATCCTTGAAATCCAGCAGCAGGCCGGCTTTATCCAGAGTTGGCCCCGCCAGCGTGACGCGCACTTTGTAATTGTGCCCGTGCGGGTTCTCGCATTTCCCTTTGTAATCGCGCAGGTAATGCCCTGCGGCAAATGAATCTTCAACCGTAACCTCGTACATCCGCTCCCCTTATCGTCTATGACCTATGAATGCCATCGTTCTTATTGTAAAGCTTTGGCTTTATACGCGGCCAGCAAGGACCCCTACCGATCCCCTACCGATGGCGGACGGCAATCCGCGAAGCGCTGGATTCGGTGAAAAGCTGTTTTAAAAAGCCTGGATGGCAAGTCCATTTTGTTAACCAGCGGTGTCTAAACTTCCTAAAGATCACGCCCTGCTACAAACACGTTCGGCGAGCAAAGGAATTATCTGGTGGATGGCCGATATCGCACAGACACGAGAGGTTAACTGGGATAAACTTCCGGGCTTTCTAACGGCAAGAAGTGAAAACCTGGATCGAGAGGGCAAGGACGTCTAGTAGGCAATTGAAAACAATAGAGATACAAAAACGCGCAACAATACACTTTTATTACGTAATAGCAATTGGGGCCATGGGCTAATCTGGGAAGCGCTACTCCGATGGCTGAGTTTCCGGATTCATTGAGAAGTTTTTGAGCAAGAGAACGAACGGCGGATCGTTCTTTCGCAGTTAAGGGGACGAACGAATGATTAGCGGAGGCAGGACAAACATTAACGCAGCCGAGTGTGCCGACCGAGCGGGGAGGCACGCCTTTGGGCTGAATGACAACAAAGCCGTGATCGCATTGCGCAAACTGGCGGACGATATTGAAGCCGGCACGGTAGTGTTGAACAGCGTCACAACCTCTTCACATGCTACGCATGAAGAGTTCACAGTTCGTGAAATTGTTATTGAAGTACTTGAGGATTACCCTGAAGCGGGACCGCGCATGGTGAAAGAGTAAAAATCCGGTAATTTCTCGCCTGAAGCTGCAACTCTATGAGGGACCGGTTTCACTGCCGGTCCAATTTGTTGCCTCTATCATTATTGCGGACCAGCGCCATCTCTTTCGCTTGGTCCGGAAAAGAATTCGTCCACGTCGACGATGTCCTTTGTCTTTTTATATGAGGGCAGGCTGTCTATGAAAGTCCTGCCATAGCGCTGTTTCAATAGCCGGTTGTCCAGCAGGGCGAGCACGCCGCGATCTTTTACCGAGCGGATAAGGCGGCCAAAACCCTGCTTGAGCGAGATCACCGCCGCCGGAACCTGATATTCAAAGAAAGCATTTCCTCCGGCGCCGTTAATGGCGCTGATGCGCGCGGCGACAACAGGATCATTTGGCACTGCAAACGGCAGCCGATCGATGATCACGCAGCTAAGCTGTTCACCCTGCACGTCAACGCCCTGCCAGAAGGACGATGTAGCGAACAAAACGGCATTGGGCGTGAGACGAAACTCTTCCAGCAGAGCGTTTTTGGGAGCCGATCCCTGCAACAACATGGGGTATGACAACTCGCCGAGCAGCCGGTCATGGATATCGTTCATTTGCGCATAGCTGGTGAAAAGACAGAAGGCGCGACCCTGCGTGATATCGAGCAGGCGGCGGATCTTCTCCGCGGCGGCGCGTCCGAACTGGGTCGAACGTGGATCAGGCATGTCCGGAGGCACGTAAAGAATGGCCTGCTTCGCGTAGTCAAAGTGCGAGGCCACGACCATCTCCCGCGCATGCTCCAGGCCTACGCGCTGGCGAACATAATCAAAGCTTCCGCGATCAGGGTTGCCGGCCACGGCCAGAGTGGCTGAAGTGAGCACAGCAGTTTCCAGATTTTCAAACAGCGTTTGCTTCAGGATCTGCGAGACGTCAATCGGCGTGGCCTGCAAGACAATGTGCGTTTGACCACCGCGCGTGCGACGGCCTTCACCGCGATATTCGATCCAGAAGACCGTGTTCTTGTCTGTTGACTCCAGGATGAACGCAAGCTGCGCCTGCAATTCCTGCGTGCGACGGGAAAAACCAAAAACTTCTTCAGGTTTTTGCGGCAGCAGCTCAAGTTCGGCCAGGACGCGTGCCAACGACCGCATTACTGAGTCATAGTCGTCGCCATGCCTTTCCAGAAATCCATCGCGGTTGGTGAATG
>JBAVUZ010000359.1:0-2860 GCA_049697035.1 Candidatus Angelobacter sp.
AGCTGGGAGCGTCCGATTACGTGACGAAGCCTTTTTTGTCGCAGCAGTTTCAGGGAGCGATTCGCAAGGCCCTGAATCCGGCCGTTTTGAAGCACATGCAGACTGCTGCTCCGGTAAAAGGCTCAGAGCTCGTTGATGATCTGGACGATGATTTCTTTTTTCTGGCCGCAAGCCCAGCCATGAGGCAGATTCGAGCGCAGGCTGCGCTGATCGCCAAGGTGAACGTGCCCGTCCTTCTTCTGGGCGAGAGCGGCGTAGGCAAGGAAATTCTGGCGCGACTGATTCACAAAATGTCTATTCGGGCGCATCGTCCCATGGCAAAAGTTAATTGCGCTGCGTTACCGGCGGACCTGCTGGAAAGCGAGCTTTTTGGTTATGAAGCGGGAGCTTTTACCGGGGCAAACAAGTCCAAGCCGGGTAAGTTTGAGATGGCGCACAAAGGCACGATCCTTCTGGATGAAATCGGAGAAATGAGCGCGCCGTTGCAAGCCAAGCTGCTGCACGTTCTCCAGGACGGCACGTTCTCGCGGTTGGGCGGCCGCGCCAATGTTACGGTTGACGCGCGCGTTCTGGCCGCTACGAATATTGACGTGAAGAAAGCCATTGCCGAGCGCAGGCTGCGCGAAGATCTTTACTATCGCCTGAACGCTTTTACCGTTACTGTGCCGCCGTTGCGCGAGCGGCGTGAAGAAATTCCGATCCTGCTGCGCTATTACATGAACAACTTTGCGCGCCAGTTTGGGAAGAATGCTTTGCCAATCTCTGACAAACTGGTGCAGGAATGCATGCGCTACGCCTGGCCCGGTAATCTGCGCGAGTTGGGCAATTTTGTAAAGCGCTATCTGGTGCTGGAAGACGAAAACCAGGTGGTGGATGAGTTGCAGATTAAGAGCAAGGATGGAAGCATGGAAGATGGCGCTTCATCATCCGGACACGGGGGGTTGAAAGCTTTGGTCCGCAGCTTGAAAGACGATGCGGAAGCCAGGGAAATCCAGCGCGCTCTGGACGATTCCAATTGGAACCGCAAAGTGGCCGCGGCGGATTTGAATATCAGCTACAAGGCATTGTTATATAAGATTAAGCAGCATGGCTTATCGCCGGCGGGAAGCCGCGAATTCGGCCTGCGCGCAAAAGCCAACTAAGAAAGAATTTCTGGTCAACACAGCTTATGGCTGCGGCTGACGCGAGGTCCATATATCGATGGCGAAGTATCTTGTTACCGGCATTGCGGGATTTATTGGCTCTTCAATCGGGCATGAGTTGGTCCGCCGTGGAGAAACAGTTAGAGGTCTGGATGATTTTTCCACGGGCAAGTGGCAGAACATCGCTGATATTGAGAATGACATCGACTTTCGTCAAGTAAGTCTGCTGGATAAGGCAGGAGTGGCTTCAGCCTGTGACGGAATTGACTATGTCATCCACCAGGCAGCGCTGCCTTCAGTGCCAAAGTCAGTGGTTGAGCCTGAGTTGACGCACGCGGTGAACGTAAACGGCACGTTGAATCTTCTGCTTGCCGCGCGTGACGCCGGCGTAAAGCGTGTAGTGTATGCGGCTTCTTCTTCAGCCTACGGTGAAAGCGAAGTGTTGCCCAAAAGGGAAGACATGCTTCCTCGGCCTATCTCGCCTTACGCAGTACAGAAACTTACCGGCGAATATTATCTGCAGACATTCTCAAAAGTTTATGGACTGGAAACTGTGAGCCTGCGCTACTTCAATATTTTTGGTCCGCGGCAGGATGCGAACTCACAATATTCCGGCGTGCTGGCCAAGTTCATTACCCAGATGCAACTGGGTGAGTCGCCCACGATCTTTGGCGATGGCGAGCAGAGCCGCGATTTTACTTTTGTCGCCAATGCTGTGCAGGCCAATCTGAAAGCTTGCGTTGCGTCGGCAGAACAAGTATCAGGTCGCGTTTTCAACATCGCCACAGGCACACGATTTTCACTGAATCAAATATTCGAAATGCTGGGCAGGATTATTGGCTTCAATGGTCCTGCCAAATATGCGGAGCCACGCACCGGCGATGTGAAACATTCACTGGCCGACATCACGCTCGCGCAAAAACATCTGGGCTATTCCGCGGATGTAGGCTTTGAAGAAGGGCTCCGGCGCACGGTGTCGTGGTATGAGGAACAACGCGCGATCAAGCCCAGCCCCGGCGTTCTCGCAGGGCACCGCTAACTTAAAACTGACGATCGTTGGCATTCGCTATTCTCCGGTGGAACCGCTGCGTGATACGATTTTTCGTGTTGCCCATTCCGGCGCATCACTCTCATCTTCTCCTACATAGCGCAGAAAGTGCGGCCTGCCTCGTCTCTGCCAATAATGTGATTGGTACGATGAAACTTTTACTCCAGAGCGCAAAGCGCTCAAGAACGTTGTCTCCTCCGGGTCGACTACAATCCCCACATGACCGCGCCACACAATCAGGTCGCCGGGCCTGGGATGAGTCACTCGCTTGAATCCTTCCATCCCGTCGTAAAGAATCCGGGAAGGCGCATATCCGTAATACATTCCAACTTGCTCATATAGGTACTGCACAAAGTGCGAGCAATCAAGCTCGGTTTCATGAATCTGCTGGCCTATCAGCAAAAGTAGATTCTTTGCGTCCGGCGGTTTCTGCGGAAGGTCGGGGCCGTCCAGATTGCTGGAAAACTTAGTTAATGCGGGCCTGATTCCTTCTTGCGCCGTCGCCACTTTGGCCGTCTCGCAGAGCATGAGCGAGAGAAACAGAAACAAGGCCGCTGGTGTTAGCAATCGACGCATAGGTGTGCCGGATCAGCGGCACCCTTAGTTCGATGCGAGCTTTATGCAATCCAGAGCTGGATTTCTTGCATGCCTGCATTTTCCCTGCGGATGC
>JBAVUZ010000360.1:0-1941 GCA_049697035.1 Candidatus Angelobacter sp.
AAACACTTTGTATCAAGCGATGGATGCTCCGAAAGAGGATGCTGGGTCCTCGAAACCCAGTGTTCATCAACCTTTTAGAGCATCCTTTCTTTCTTGGCTAGAGATTTCGTGAATAATCCAGGCTAGCGGCACCGACTTTCCATTCACTTTGACGATAAATTGTGGATCATGTAGGAATCTCGCAGCGAGCACTCCACGTATCCGCTCGGCAGATGGTAAGTTGCGAGTTACACGCGCAACTAGCTTTGTCCCATGTCCTCGGGCTTTGCGGCTTTCTTCGTTAACAAGCTCAAAGGGATCTTTGCCGACTGCTGTCGAAACGGTGAAAATCGACAAGACACCTGCGCGCCGCGTTTCTACTTTATATTCAGACGCGAAGCACAGCATTCCATGTCTCCCTATACCGTTTCGCCCGTATGCCGGGCGCTTCCAGCTTTTCCTTTCGGGAGGAAACTCGGCTAGAACTCCCTGATTGCGAATGCGATCATATCCAAGGGTCATCCATTTCTTTCGGAAATCGGACGGAAGCATCCCCGTTCCGTCGTCTTCTATGGTTAGCATCTCGCCTACATTCTCAGGAAGTGAAAGTGCGACCTCTGTCGCTCCAGCATCCCAAGCATTTGCGACTAACTCAGTAAGGGCAACGTCGGGTGTATTAGCCACAGCCCCAAGCGTGCGCCGCAAGAAATCCTCTTCAAATAGGCAGCCTTGGTAGTCAACATTACGTTTCATACTTGTGTGAGCTGTATTGTAACCGACAAAGATGTCCCCTAAATCTCTGTATCTCCTCACTCCCCGCTCGCATCCATTTCAATTAACGCATTAATGCGAAAGAAGGCTCTTCATGAACATTGCATTCATCGGCTTAGGCAACATGGGCTCCCCCATGGCCACCAACTTGATCAAAGCCGGACACACGCTCTCCGTCTTTAACCGCACGCCCGCCCGCGCCGGCGCACTCAAGCCTTTGGGCGCGCGCATCGCTGCCACACCGGGAGAAGCCGCCGACGGTGCTGAAGTCGCCATCACCATGCTGGCTGACGATCACGCCCTTGAATCAGTCGTATTTGGAAAAGGAAGTCTTCTTGATTCGCTGCCGCCCAACGCGATCCACGTTTCCATGAGCACCATCAGCGTTGCGCTCTCGCGACGGCTGGCTGCTGCGCACGCTGAGCGCAAGCAGCATTACGTCTCCGCTCCGGTCTTTGGACGCCCGGAAGCCGCCGCCGCCGCAAAACTATTCATCGTCGCCGCCGGGCCTGCAGCGCAGATCGAGCGCTGTCGACCGCTCTTTGACGCCATGGGCCAGAAAACGTTTCTTGCCGGCGACGACGCTTCCGGCGCAAACCTGATGAAGCTTGCAGGAAATTTCCTGATCACCGCCGTGATTGAAGGTCTGGCGGAAAGCTTTGCCCTGGTCCGCAAAGCCGGGCTCGACGCAAACCTGTTCCATGAGATCCTGACCAGCTCGCTCTTCAACGCGCCTATCTATAAGACATACGGCGCGCTGATCAACTCCCAGGAGTTTGAGCCTGCCGGATTCAAGCTGCCGCTCGGCCTGAAAGACAATCGACTGCTGCTGGCCGCCGCCGAAGAAAACGCTGTCGCGATGCCGATGGCCAGCCTCATCCGCGACCGCTTTCTTGCCGCGCTGGGGCAGGGTATGGGAGAACTTGACTGGTCGGCGATCTCAAAACTTTCAGCCAAAGATGCGGGGCTGTAAGAAGCAAAAACCTCACCACGGATGAACACGGATCAGACGGGTCAGGAAAGATTGCCAAAATCGCCGAAATTGAAAAACCAAAAAACCTACCGCGGATCAACGCGGATGAGCGCGGATCAGAACGGAAACAAAGTTTCACCGCCGGGGGCGGTGGCGCCACGCGAGTTATCGCAAGACCAGCAACACGAAATCGTGACGATCTGCAACGACCGGCCAAA
>JBAVUZ010000361.1:0-2459 GCA_049697035.1 Candidatus Angelobacter sp.
GGCTGCCAATCGACTCCATGACGCTGGAGTTCAGGCCGCTGACGAAGGAAGAGATCCCGATGACGACGACAACGCCGATCACAACGCCCAGAATCGTGAGCGAGGATCGCAGCTTGTTGTCGCGCAAAGTCGCAACCGCCATGCGCAGTGTCTCGCGATGGTCATGTCGTGGCATAGAAAGATTCCTTCAGCAAACCATTCTTACAGTTCGAACCGGAGGGCGACAATCGGATCAAGACGAGCTGCCCTCTTCGCGGGATACACACCGAAAAACAGACCTACGCTGCTCGACACGAGGAGCGCCGCTAAAACCGCCCACAGCGGAACAGACGAGGGCATGCCGATGAGCAGCGTCACGCTCTTCGCAAGCACGATCCCGCAGATCACCCCGAGAAAGCCACCGACCAACGCCATCGTGCTTGATTCGATCAGGAACTGCAGCAAGACGTCTTTGCGGCGTGCGCCCATTGCCTTGCGAATCCCGATTTCGCGGGTTCGTTCCGTCACTGATACCAGCATAATGTTCATGATGACGATGCCTCCCACTACCAGAGCTGTGGCGGCGATGGCAATCATGGCGATAAAGAACGTCTGCGTCAGGTTTTGCCACAGAGACAGGAAATTCTCGTTAGTCTCGATGGCGAAACTATCGGATGCGCCCGGGGGGTCGTGGCGGCGAGTGCGCAGGATAACGCGGGCCTCGTCCATGGCCGCATCCAATTGGCTGCCCACGCCGTTGGCTTTGCCGCAAATGATGATGCTGTTGTGCGTGCCGTATTGCTTGAGGTAAGCAGTGATGGGGATCATCACATAATTGTCGCGGCTCTGGCCCAGAGTCGTGCCCTGCTTCTTTCCGACACCGATGACACGATAGGGCTGGTCGCCGACGCGGATTTCCTTGTTGACCGGATCTTCTCCAGGAAAAAGATTGTCGACCAGATCGGTGCCAATCACCGCCACGGCAGAGTGATTATTGACGTCGCTGTCGTTGATCGGGCGGCCGCTATCCAGATCAACATTCAGGATGGCCGGCATCGCAGGCGTTAGTCCGCGAACGATGGTGTTGGTGATGGATTGCTGGTTGTACTTCACTTTTCCGGTAATGTTTGTGACCATCGCGCCAAGGTCGGCACATCGATTGCACCCTTCGGTGACTGCGTAGTAGTCCTCGAGGGTAATGTCTTTGCGCTTCTCGCCTTCGAGCAGTTGGTCAATGTTCGTGATGACCGAGGAGTGTTTGTTGATGATGAAAACATCCGCCCCGAGGTTGAAAACTTTCTCGGCGATGTAGCGGTTGATACCGCTCACGAAGGTGAGCACGGCAATGACGGCGCCCACCCCAATCACGATCCCCAGCAGCGTGAGCACGGACCGCAGCTTATTGGCCCACAGGGACCGCAGCGCGATTCGGATAGCTTCAGCGATGTTCATGGAATGGGAGAACAGACCTCGGACGTCTGACCTCGGACCTCGGGCGTCGGACTTCAGACCTCGGGCGTCGGACCCTAGTCGGTATAAGTCTACCAGCGAATTTCATTGGCTAAACATAGTTTGCGGAGCCATGGATGCGCTTGCTCTGGAACGGCCTTGACGCTCCCTGCTCTGTGTATACGGGGTCGCAGCGGTGCCGGTTCGCGCTAAGTGAAGACCGGCTGATGGCTGAGGGCCAAGGGCTGCGGTCCCAGGCTGAGGTCGGAGATCCGAGGCCTGACGGCCGCTTTACCCCATCGCGTATAATGAACTGGTAGGCAGCCGGACCGGACGGTCGCTTTCTGCGCTTTCGGGCGCGGGGAGAGGAAAGTCCGAACTCCGCAGAGCAGTGTGCCGGATAACGTCCGGGAGGGCCCCCAGGCTTGCATAGCTGGGATCGCTCGACGGAAAGTGCCACAGAAAACATACCGCCTCAGCGTCGTACGACGCCGGGGTAAGGGTGAAAAGGTGCGGTAAGAGCGCACCGCCGCGGCAGTAATGCCGCGGGCAGGGCAAACCCCACACGGAGCAAGACCAAATAGGGAGGAAGTTCGCGGTTTCGGCTGCGGACACGTGCCGGCTCGGTGCGTCAAACCTTCGGGTAGGTCGCTAGAGCTGCGCAGCAATGCGCGGCCCAGAGGAATGGCCGTCCAGCGGGAGCAATCCCGCGGACAGAATTCGGCTTACAGGTCCGGCTGCCAACAAAGCTTTAGCCTCAGCCAGGCGCGGTCGAGAGGTCTTACTTCCGGCCCGCGGCGATCGACATTGTCTCGCGCGTCATTTGACCGTCGACCATACGCCAGATTCCCAGCGGATTCTCGTCTTTCAGTTCTTCGGGCAATGCCTCGTCAGGAAAGCCTTGGTAGCAGACAGCCCGCGTAAACCTGAAGATTGCCCGCGTTCCCACGGATGTGGAGCGTCCGTCTGACGTTGAGGGATACGGGCCTCCGTGGACCATGGCGTGGGAGACTTCGACTCCGGTCGGAAAG
>JBAVUZ010000362.1:0-4701 GCA_049697035.1 Candidatus Angelobacter sp.
TCACGTTGTTAGGTTTGTCGCTGATGTTATCGGTAATGGCATTCGCGCAACGGCCAATGGATGATGACAATGAACGCAGAGTCCGCATTGTCCGCGGCCCGGACATCGTCAACGTCACGGACGACTCGGCCACGATCAACTGGATCACCAACTTCTCCGGCGCGAACCATGTACGCTATCGCGTGGCTGGCAGCGACGACCAGTGGCAGTCGGCGTATCACCAGGGCGGCGGTACCAACCACTCTGTTCAACTCACGGGATTGCAGCCCGGCAGGACCTATGAGTGGCAGATCCTCACGCGTGACGGCGACCTGCGCACCTCTGGACAGTTTCAGACACCTCGCCGCGAGTATCGGGAAGGCGACCGTGACCGCGATCACGACGGCGACTGGCGTGATCGTGATCGGGATGGCGATAGAGGCTATGACGCCCGAGATTACGGCAGCCGGGTACCGTTGTATCGTGCCAGCAACCGCCAGGGCAACTTGCATCTATACACAACGAACAGCAATGAGCAGAATAGCCGTGGCTACCATGCGGAAGGCACCGCGGGTTTCATCCTGGCCTCGCAGAGGCGAGGCACCGTGCCGCTTTATCGCATGCGTGGCCCTAACGGGGACATACTGCTGACCGTGGACCAGGATGGGGTGGAACAGATGCGGGGTTATGGTTATCGCGATGACGGCATTTTGGGATATGTCGCACGCACGCAGATGCCTGGTACACAAACTTTCTTTCAGCTGGTGAACCGGGATGGCAGTCTCCATTTCTTCACCACTTCTGAGCGCGAGCGCCGCCAGTTCCTTCGCAATGGATGGCAGGAGCTAGGGCCCGCCGGTTACGTCTGGACGCAGCCTTAGCTGACCGCAACAAATGATGAACGAATCTTTTTTCAGAAAACATTCAGCCACCCTCTTGCGGGTGGCTGTTCTTTTGGTGCGCTACTTTTACTAGTCCAGAGACAAAGGCGAAATGCCCCCGGCTCGAATCAAGCGCCCGGAGGCATGGGGGACCAACTAAGACTAACTAAATTAGGCCGAAATCTGCAGCCTTTCCAGCAGCTCTGGTTATCCAGCTCTGAAGGTACAACCCGCACCTGTTTACTCCCTTCGAACTAAGTAAATCCGAAAATCGTGCGCATTCATGCCTCTTCGGCTGGTGCGGATTTCACGAGCAGGGCCGCTTCGTGGCGAAAATCGGCAGATTTATTTTTCCCTAGTGGAGGAGACGAAAAGTATGAAACGCACACTTATGCTGTTAGGTTTGGGGCTGATGTTGTCGGCACCAGTAGCTTTTGCACAGAAACAGATGGACCAGGCCAGTGAGAAAGCCGTACAGATCACGCAGGGCCCAAACATCTCCAACATCACCGGCAATTCGGCCACTATTAACTGGACCACGAACTCTGCCGGGGCCAACCATGTTCGCTATCGCGTGGCGGGTAGTAACAGCCCGTGGAAATCGGCTTACGCAAGTGGTGGAGGCACGAGCCACTCTCTCCAACTGACGGGCCTGGAGCCGGGCAAAACTTATGAATGGCAAATCCTGACTCGTGATGGGGATCTGCGCACAGCCGGACAGTTCCAGTCGGCTGCGACGGCCGGCGGCACCGCTCCTGATGTGAATGCGAATAGCGGTGCAGCGCCCGCAACTCAACCGGGCTCGGTCGATACCTCTGGCGGCAAGGTCCCGCTGTATCGCTCCGCCAACAGCAGTGGCAACCTGCATCTCTATACCACCAACGCCGGTGAGCAGAACTCCAATGGCTTCCACGCTGAAGGCACAACTGGATACCTGCTGTCGGGCCAGGGCTCGGGCACGGTTCCGCTCTACCGCATGACCGGCAGCAATGGCGACACATTCCTCACGCAGGCCAGCAATGAACGCTCCGCAATGCAGGCGCATGGATACCGCGATGACGGCATCGTCGGCTATATCGCCAGCTCGCAGGCTCCCGGCACGCAGCCTCTTTATCGGCTCTCTAGTCCTGATGGAAGTGGACATTTCTACACGACCGCCAGCAGCGAGAAATCGCAATTCCAGAGCCAGGGCTGGAAGGATGAAGGCATTGTAGGTTATATCTGGCAGCAGTAGATCGCAGACAAAACTAGTTTCGCGGAAACCACCTGCAACCACAGGTGGTTTTTTCGTGGAGTAGTCTTGCAGTTATCGCGATGGAGGACCGAAAAGACTATTGTCTTTCTTTAAGGAATTCCTGCGTAATCTCCGGCAGCTTCTCCCGAATCTGGCTGGGTAGCCGGTCATGGATGCGGCGGGCCTGTATGCGCGCGACATCCGCCACAACTACCGGCGCGGGTGTTGCCACCGCAACGATGAGCCAGACGACGCTAAAGAAAAGGAAGCCGGCCAGAGCGATCAGCTCCAGGACGAGCGCATGCCGCGGAGAAAAATGTCGTACCGCGCCGAAAGCCACCAGAAACATTACGGCGGAAACGCCGGCCACAATCATCAATCCAATATCGATCGTGCGATGCAGCACCTGGCGGGAGCGGCAGTGGGCGCATTCGGCAAGATGCGCTTCATAGTCGCCGCGCATCTCCGGCGCCAAACCTGAGATATCGTATCGCCAGCCGGCGAGAATGTCCCCAACCACGCGATCACTGCACATATTGCTCATCGACTTGCCTGAACTGCTAAATTCAAAAAGCCTCTGACCGCCCAATGGGCGGGCTACTTAACCTATTCTCATCCTAGATTAAGGTTCTGTACAGGTATCTTCTCACCCCAGGCAGAGAGGCTGCAATGGGTGGTCCTGCTGGGCCAGGGTCAGGGCGCAGGACTGGAAAAGGTTCAACTTCCCCCCCAGGGCCTTATTGG
Source organism: Candidatus Angelobacter sp. (assembly GCA_049697035.1). GTDB lineage: Bacteria > Acidobacteriota > Terriglobia > Terriglobales > Acidobacteriaceae > Angelobacter. Next base: position 2,839 of record JBAVUZ010000362.1, read on the forward strand.
CGGTATCGCGGGCCACTTCAGGGTGATTGTTGTGCTCGGAAAGATGGGCCAGAACCAGGAAAGCCGCCTGACCGTCATAATCTTTTTCAAAGAATTCAGCCAGCGCCGCATTGGAAAGATGCCCCACGCGGCTCATTACGCGTTGCTTCACCATCCAGGGATATGGGCCGTTGCGCAGCATTTCCAGGTCGTGGTTGGATTCGATCATCAACCCATCGCAGCGCCTTAGATGATCTTTCACATTGGAGGGCAAGTAGCCCAGATCAGTCACCACGCCAATTTTTACACCGTCGGCCTTGAAGGTAAAGCCGCAGGGATCAGCCGCGTCATGCGGGATCGTAAAAGCCGTTACGGTGATGTCGGCAATCTCAAAGCTGCGGCCTACCTGAAAATGCTCGCGCCGCTCCAGTTTTGCTGGCTTGCCTTCAGGATCTTTGGTCGCGCGCCGCCAGCTATGGTAGGTGGCCTCAGTGATGTAGACGGGGATTTCGAGCTTGCGCGCCAGCACCTGCAATCCGGCCACGTGGTCCTGGTGCTCGTGCGAAATCACAATGGCCTTGAGCTTTTGCGGGTCTTCGCCCGCCGCCTTCATGCGCTTGAGCGTTTCCTTGCAGGAGATGCCGGCATCCACCAGGATGCTGGCGCAGGAACTGGAGAGCACGGTGGAGTTCCCTCTGCTCCCGCTCGCCAGGACTGTCATGCGCATCGCCACTGCACGCAGCATAACGGGAATCGCCTCCGCAGGGGAGTAGCAAAGTAGTTAACACGAGGAAAAACGGGCGGCCTCACGGGCGAAAAACGAAAAAGAATTTACCGCGGATAAGCGCGGATAAGCCCGGATTAAAAACCAAGCCATTAACCGTAGAGAACTATCAAAGGATTTTGCTCTTTTCAAATCCGCGTTCATCCGCGTTGATCCGCGGTAGGGTGTTCATTTCATCAGCACGTCCACCAGAGTCTCTTTTTTGTCCTCGCATTCACGATAGATCCAGACTTTGGGCGGGTCGGACCGATAACCGGCGGCGATGCGGTCCAGAATGTCTGCTACCGTCGCGTTTCTCATTTCGACGATCATTGGCGGTGAGATGACTTTTTTTGCGGTGACCGGGCGGCGCGAGAAGTGAATATGGTTTCGGCGTAGAAATGCCGTGACTTCCGACGTGCGCCACAGAGCGGCCATCACGGCGTCAGGCTCGCGATCTTCAATAACGCGAAATTCCCTGAGCTTTACCCGCAGCAGCCTGGCTTTGATGTCGCTATCTGCCAGGCGCACGCCGCTGGCGGGCGATTCACGCCAGTAAATAGTCTGGTGTCTGACCGATATCTCCTGCAGGGCTTTCTCCAGTGGCTCAAAGGTGACTGGCATTTTCATGCGATACGATTCGGTCACGCCCAGCAGACCGCACTCGCCGCGCAGCATGATCCCGCCATTGCGATGGGCAACATTCAGGATACGCAACATGGCCGCGCCCGCTTCCATGTCATCGGCGGAAGGGGCCGGACTGGCTTGCGCTGACGGCTTGGCTGGAGATGTGTCTTTTTGAGGTTCTGTCGCCGGCTTGCTGCATCCGATGCCGACCAGCAGACACACCACACTAACGTATTGTTTATTGAGAATCCAATGTCTATTCATGGGCACAAGACTTGTGACGAGAATAGCGGGCGAGCGATTCTGGTGGAAGTAGCAAATTAGCTACAGAGAAAAGCGACGCTGCTCTTGCCAGTGGGCAGCGAGACTCTCGGTTCAGCCGAGGCCAGAGGTCTCATATAGAAAGGTTGGCACAGCGATCACTGATTCGGCTTGTTATGGTCTCGAACTGCTCGCTTCGTCGTCTATTTCTTTTTCTTTCCCCACAACCCGCC
>JBAVUZ010000363.1:0-4040 GCA_049697035.1 Candidatus Angelobacter sp.
GATTTATGACACCTGGCAGGGACCTCCTCTGTGTCAAGATTGGGCCAAAAAGGCTGGCTCTTCAGCAATGAATGGGAAATCGTGTAAGCGAGTAGAGATCCCTCGCTCCGCTCGGGATGGGGGCAGATGAACATATCCGCACCATTTATTCGGCGGCCCGTTGCCACGTCATTGCTGGCGATGGGTCTGTTGATGGCGGGGGTCCTGGCGTATTTCCGCCTCCCGGTGGCGCCGATTCCCCAGGTTGAATATCCCGTTATCAGCGTGAATGCGGGATTGCCCGGCGCGAGTCCGGAGACGATGGCATCGTCTGTGGCGACGCCCCTAGAGCGGCAATTTGGACGCATTGCCGGCGTGAACCAGATGACTTCAACGAGCCAGCTCGGCTCGACGAGCATCACGATGCAGTTCGATCTCTCTCGCAACATCGACGCCGCGGCTCGGGACGTGCAGGCAGCCATCAATGCGGCGCTGGGACAGTTGCCGGCCAACCTGCCGACCCGCCCGAACTGGCGCAAGGTGAACCCCGCCGACGCGCCGATCATGATTCTCTCTTTGACCTCAGAGAGCATCACCAAGCCGCGCATGTATGACGTGGCTGATTCTGTGCTGGCGCAGAAGCTTTCCCAGGTGCCGGGCATCGGACAGGTATTTGTGGGCGGCGGCGCAAGGCCGGCAGTGCGGGCGGAGGTGAATCCCACGCTGTTGAACAAGCTGGGTGTGGGCGTGGAGCAGGTGCGCGCGGCACTGAGCGCAGCAAATGCAAACCGGCCTAAAGGGGAATTTTCCGGCGCGGTGAACGCGTGGCAGATCACGGACAATGATCAGCTCTTTAAAGCCGAAGACTACAAAAACATTATCGTTGCCAAAAACACAACGGGCGGCGTGGTGCGTTTGCAGGACGTGGCAGACGTGCAGGATTCGGTGGAAGACATCCGCAATACGGGCGTGGCAAACGGCAAGCCGGCGGTGCTGATGATCGTTTTCCGCCAGCCGGGCGCCAACATTATTGAAGCCGTGGATCACGTAAAGGCGCTGATCCCGGAGCTGCAAGCGTCGATCCCCGCCGGCATCAAGCTGGAAGTAGCGCTGGACCGCACAACGACGATTCGCGCGTCGGTGGGCGACATCCAGATCACGCTGTTGATTTCCATTGTGCTGGTGGTGCTGGTAGTTTTTGTTTTTCTGCGTAATCTGCGCGCCACATTTATTCCCAGCGTGGCCGTGCCGCTGTCATTGATCGGCACGTTTGGCGTGATGTACCTGCTGGATTACAGCGTGGACAATCTCTCGCTCATGGCGCTGGCCATTTCCACCGGCTTTGTGGTGGACGACGCGATTGTGGTGCTGGAAGACATTACACGCTACATGGAACAGGGCATGGGTCCGGTGCAGGCGGCATTTCGAGGCGCGCGCGAGATCGGCTTTACCGTGCTTTCCATGAGCACGTCATTGGTGGCGGTGTTCATTCCAATCCTGCTGATGCAGGGGCTGGTAGGACGGCTGTTCCGCGAATTTGCTGTCGTGCTGAGCACTGCCATCGCCATGTCACTGGTGATCTCGCTTACGGTCACGCCGATGCTGTGCGCCAAATTTCTGCGGCCTGAAAGCGAGACGAAGCATGGCCGCATCTATCGCACCAGTGAACGAGCGTTTGACTGGATGCTGGAGGTATATCGCCGCAGCCTGGGCGTGGTGCTGCGACATCAGCCGCTCACGCTGCTGGTAACAATCGGCACGGCAGTGTTGAGTATCTATCTTTACATCATCGCGCCCAAGGGATTTTTCCCGCAGCAGGATACAGGCCGGCTGGGCGGGGCGATCCAGGCGTCACAGGACATTTCTTTCTCCGCGCTGCGTGACAAAATGCTGCAGTATGTTCAGATCGTGCTGAAAGACCCGGGAGTGAACAACGTTGCGGGCTTCTCTGGCGGCCAGGGCAGCTCCAACACCGGACGCATGTTCGTGGTACTGAAGCCACCGAACGAGCGCAAAGCGACGGCAGACCAGATCATCAACCGGCTGCGCCCCAAGCTGGCGGTGGTGCCAGGATCAACGCTATTTCTTACGGCAACGCAGGACCTGAATATTGGCGGAAGATTTTCCAACGCGCAGTTCCAATACACCATTCAATCAGAAGATTTACAGGACCTGAATTACTGGGCGCCAAGAATCCTGGCCAAGCTGCGCTCTCTGCCGGAGCTGCGCGACGTGAACTCTGACCAGCAGGACAAAGGCCTGGCAGCCGAGGTGGTTGTCGATCGAGACACGGCCTCACGATTGGGCATTTCTCCGGCGCAGGTGGATGCGGCGCTCTATGCGTCATTCGGGCAGGCGCAGGTTTCAACCATGTATCGGCAGTTGAACCAATATCACGTGGTAATGGAAGTCGATCCCAAGCTGTTGCCCGGCCCGGATGCGCTGAAGAATACTTACGTAAAGTCATCTACGGGAGTTGAGGTGCCGCTCTCGTCGTTTACCCGTTACCAGCCATCGAATACGGCACTGCAGGTCAACCATCAGGGCTTTTATCCGGCGGTGACGTTGTCATTCAACCTGGCGCCGAATGTGCCTTTAGGCAATGCCGCAAAGGTTGTGGAAAGCGCCATGCGCGACCTGGGAGTTCCGGCCAGCGTGCATGGCGGCTTCCAGGGAACAGCCGCAGCGTTCAAAGACTCCGCGCAGAGCCAGCCGTTGCTGATTTTGACTGCATTGATCACTGTCTATATTGTCCTGGGCATGCTGTATGAGAGCGTGATTCATCCGATTACGATTCTTTCGACGCTTCCCTCGGCCGGCGTGGGCGCGATTCTGGCAATCATGCTGACAGGCAATGACCTGAACGTGATTGCGTTGATCGGAATCATTTTGCTGATCGGCATTGTGAAGAAGAACGCTATTTTGATGATTGATTTTGCGGTGAATGCCACACGCGTGGACAACAAGAGTCCGGAAGAGGCGATCTATCAGGCATGCATTCTGCGCTTCCGTCCCATCATGATGACAACAATGGCGGCGTTGCTGGGCGGGTTGCCCCTAGCGCTGGGCGGCGGCACAGGATCAGAGCTGCGGCGTCCGCTGGGCATAGCGATTGTGGGCGGGCTGATTGTGAGCCAGGCGCTTACGCTTTTTACCACTCCAGTGGTTTATCTCTATATGGACCGCATACGGCTGCGCGTGGCGCGGTGGCGCGGCGCGCATCGCAAGACCCAACCGGTACTGGGAACCGGGGACTAGACTTCAGACTGCCAAAATTGCCAAAATCGCCGAAATTGCCAAAATTGAAAACCGGTTACCGTAAAATGCTTCCATTCTTTCAGCAGCCGAAAACGCTGAAAAGGAGCGGCCTTGGATATTTCTTATGCCTTCATAGCCATTGCGGTGGTTGCCGCGGTGCTGTTGTTTCTGTTGCTCAAAACCTACAACGGCCTGATCAAGATGCGAAACGCGGTACAGAGCGGGTGGGCCGATATCGACGTGCAACTGACGCGCCGGCACGATCTGGTGCCGAACCTGGTAGAAGCCGTGAAAGGTTACATGACGCATGAGCGCGAGACGCTGGAAGCGGTGACGCGGGCGCGCACTGAGGCTGTGTCGGCGGGCGGAGGAGCATCGCTGGCTACGCGCGCCGTGGCCGAGATGGCGCTTACCGGGGCCGTGGGCAATCTATTTGCCGTGGCGGAAAATTACCCGACGCTGAAGGCGTCGCAGCAGTTTTTGCTGCTGCAGGAGCAGATTACGTCCACGGAAAACCGTATTGCGTTTGCGCGGCAGCATTACAACGAGTGCGTGCGGAAGTACAACACGGCGCAGGCGGAGTTTCCGCGCAACCTGATCGCCAGGTCGATGGGCTTCACGCCCGCGGCACTGTTTGTGGCAGACGCGGGAGACAGGGCGAATGTGGGAGTGAAGGTCTAGTTCTCTGACCGCGTGATTATTGGATCGTAACGGAATTTCTTTCTTGCCTTGGCGCGGTCAAACTTCCATTGAATGCGAGTGCCCTGATGATTCACCTGTTGATTCCAAGCCAGTACCTCTGC
>JBAVUZ010000364.1:0-1765 GCA_049697035.1 Candidatus Angelobacter sp.
GGCACGGGAGGTCCAAGATCTACAAAGGCAGTCGTCGAGGAACTCTCCGGCGCGGCTGGTTGCAAAGCGCCACTCAGGGAGGATTTCAGGAACCAGTGAACGCCAGAATTGATATTAAAGTCGTTGACGTATGTCATGCATGTGCAGACCTCCGCCATGCCAAACGCCGGCTGCATCACTAACGGCGTGATCCCAAAGGGCGCGGTGCGCTCAAGAAAATCAGACACTACAGGCAACGTGACTTGCTCGCCCGCGTTCATCAGAAATTTTACTGACGATAGGTCCCAGTGTTTGTCCTGCGTCCCGGCCAATGCATCTGCTATCAACTTGAAGCCGAAGTTTGGCGCCCAACTGTGAGTCACTCGATAGGTATCCATGGCGTCAAGCCAGCATAGAGGCCTGGAAAGCACGAGATTGGTGGGAATCTGGATTTCCTGGCATCCGAGATAAACATCCTTGAGATTCATCGTGAGAGTAGGCACCACATGGTCAACTGGGAGCCAGTTAAGGACTACATCGTCGGGCGAATAGGCATTGAACTGGGCAGAAGCATGTATGTGAGCAATCACACCGCAATGACTCTCTTGAATACACTTTGGCGTTCCCGTACTTCCCGAGGTGAGCTGCAGAAAGACCAGGTCCTCGGGCCGGCTGGGATGAATATTGTCCGTCGGAAGGTGCGAAAGGAGATCATGCACCGATAGAACCTTGAACTTGTCGCCAGAAAAAACTTTCTCAAGGCTGGGCAAGGATGTGGTCAGGAAGGTTCCCCCAATCAAGGCCGGACCCTCTAACAGCTTCCACACGTTGTAAAGCTTGTTTACGACGCCATTGCGATCTGCATAGGATGGGGGCACCGCAACATTGACCGGCGTAATGCCGCCCAAAACACAAGCCCAGAAGCAACTGAAGTGCTCCGGCAATGATTCGCATTGCAAGATTACCCGGTCTCCCGCCTTCAATCCCTTCGCGTGCAGCCCGCCCAGGATTCGCCTGGCATCTTCCAACAACGCCGGGTAGCTTTGGAAATGCGCTCCATCCGAACCGCTGATATGCAGGATACCCTTGTTCGGGTATCGTTCCGCTGTCCTGAACAACGCATCCGTAAAAGTCTTTGGAGCATCGTCCGGGACCGACAACGGTCCTCCATCTGCAAACGCTACTGCTGCTGGTTTTTGTTCGTCCCTGGATTCTGAGATCGAAGCTTGCGCAACTTCTTGCGCCAGGCCGCCGTTCTTCAGGGCGCTCGATTTCCAGCCAGAAACCAGATCGGCCAAATGCAACCTCGCATTCTGCGGCGCAAAGTTGTGCGCAACGATTGCAGCTTGAGCAATGGCAGGCACGCTACTCAGCTGTTTTTCCCAATGCGAAATCACAGGCGAGTCAATTAACGGGACCTGTGCAAGTGCCTCCAACTCGATATCCCCGGCTTGGGTTAGCGGCAGCCGCGCAAGAGGAATATAGGAGGAAGGAACCATCACAGCCGGCAAGATGTCCTGCAGGTGCTTACGATAGCGATCTGGCTCCCACGACCCGCTGGAAACCAGATAAGCCGTCAGCTGCTTTTGTGAATCCGGGCCATCGCACACGGCTACAGCGCACTCTTTGATGGATGGATCTTCAAGTAACGCCGCCTCTATGTCTTCGGTTGCGAAGTTCTGCCCTTCCAGCCATGCATATCTTCCCCGGCCATAGGAAATCTCCAGGCGTCCATCGTCGCGACGGCAACCCATATCTCCGGTTGATAACAGGTTGATTCCGGGAT
>JBAVUZ010000365.1:0-10270 GCA_049697035.1 Candidatus Angelobacter sp.
CCCCCTTTTGTTTATCTTTTTTGGATACAGAGTTCTACTCGCGGACCTCTATGGCTTGCTTGAGTTTGAAGGTCAACGGTTGTTCCGCGGGAAGGACGATCTCTTTGTTGCCGGTGAAAGCCGCCCCTGCTGTGCCAGCGCCGCCGCCGGCCAGTGCGCCAATGGCTGCGCCTTTACCTCCACCGGCCAATGCTCCGATCAGCGCACCTGCGCCCGCGCCGCCGCCGATGAACCCAGCTGAACGCTTGCCTTTGCCTTTGACCGAGCGCGCTACCATGCCGGTATCAACAGAAGTCTCTCTGCCGTTGATCGATACAGAGCTGAGCCGAACTTCCAGCAGCGCTCCGCCTTTGAAGTGGCCCATGCTCTTGGCGTCGACTACTGTACCGCGGGCCGCCGCGCCTTTTTCAATCACAGTCCTTCCTTCAACCATCACCGGCTCGGCAACGGTTGCGGAGAAGCTTTGTCCGGCGCTGCTGTCCTTGGAACTAAGCGTCTCACCCAGCCGGACGGTAATCACCGTGCCGACAGGGATAGTGATGGTTTGCGGAACTGGCTTGCTCGCGGCAGACTTGCCCGACGCCGGTTTGCTGCCGCCGGCTCCGCCCGCAGCGTTGTCGCCAGATGCGTTGGAATTATCGGTTGAGGATGCCGGAGTGGAAGGTTTACTGGAACAACCGATGACTAAACACAGCGCGAGTAGCGCCACAACATATAATATGCGCGAAGATTTCAAAGTACCCCCTTCAATCGACACTTGCGTGTGTCTGCTGAATTATAGCCTCTGAATGAGAGCTATTTTTCCTTTGCCGCGGCAGCTTTTGAGCTCTCTAGTACATTGTCCGGGTGAACGGTCTCAGGCACCGCATCAGGCTTAACAGCATCAGGATGAACTGCTGGGGCAGCCCCGTTCCCGGCCTGCATTTTTTCCAGAAAATTCTTTGAGTTGAGCAGCGGACGGGCCAGGCTGGCATTATAGGTCGTCCATTCCGCCCCCGGTTCACGCTGGAAATGTGCGCGCATGCTTTCCATTTTCGAGTCGAGGTCATCGAGGTAATGAAGCATCAACGCTTCAGGAAACATCGGCATCTTGGGGCTGCCAAACTCGTATTTTCCGTGATGACTGATGATCAGGTGCTCAATCAGCGTTTTGTATTCCGGCGGGAAGCCCGGCACCTGAGCGATCTTTTGCTGCAGCATTTCCAACTCGATGATCATGTGTCCCAGAAGCTGCCCGCGCGTGGTGTAAGTAAATGACCGCGCAAAAGTCAGTTCATGGATCTTGCCAATGTCATGCAGAAATGCGCCGGTCAGGAGCAGGTCGCGGTTGATCGTTTCAGGGTAATTGCGGCAGGCCAGGTCGCACAGCTTGAAGAGTGAGACCACATGGTCCAGTAGCCCGCCGATGAAAGCGTGATGCAGCGTCTTGGCTGCCGGGGCATTCTTATAAGCGTGTTCGATTTCAGGATCGGCCATGAAAGCGCGCACCAGCGCCTGCAGATGCGGATCGCGGAAGCCATCCACAAAATCCTTCACAGTCTGCCACAGCTCGCCGATGTCCTTGGTGGTGCGAGGGAGGTAGTCGGCAAAGTCAACCTCTGATTCCTGCATGGAACGAACCTTGTGGACGGTGAGCTGGAAACGACCATTGAACTTATTGAGCAGTCCGCGAACTTTTACGAAATCATCCTGCTCAAAGCAGTTGATGTGGTCGGCCACGTTGTCCCACATCTTGGCGTCAAGATGGCCGCTGCGGTCCGCCAAGGTAAGCGCCAGATAAAGCTCGCCGCTCTTTTTTGGCTTGGCCTGCTTGGAAACCACAAGAAACGAGGTGGTGACCACCTGGTTTTCAAAACGAACGCAATCGGAAATGTAAAACTCTTTCATGGGTATTGGTGAGTTTACTTCAATTTCATCGCGGAAGGTGAGCGAAACTCAGTAAGCGCGGGGCTCAACTTTCCAGCGGTCAAAGATTTTGGCGGACACGAAAATTTCAAACAGGCCGGGGTCCAGTTCTCCGTCATGAACGGAAAGGTCCAGGATTTCCAGCGCGCGCTCAACCGAAACGGCTTTCTTGTAAGGACGGTCGGCAGCCGCAAGCGCGTCAAAAATATCTGAGATCGTCATCATGCGGGTCTGCACGGGAATTTCCGGGGCAGACAGTTTGTATGGATAGCCGGTGCCGTTCAGTTTCTCATGATGGCCGCAGGCGATCTCCGGCACGTTGCGCAGCTCGCTGGTCCAGGGAATCTGTTGCAAAAAGCTGACGGTATGGACCACATGAGACTCAATCTGAAGGCGCTCCTCTTCGTCCAGCGAGCCTTTGCGGATGGAAAGCATCTGCACTTCATCCGTGGTCAGTATGGGACGCTTCTTACCGTCCGTGTCTTGATAATGAAGGTTGGCGATGTCCAGCAGCCTCTCGAAATTGCCTTCCGGCAGCACAGTCGGCTCATTGGCCCAGATAATCGCTTCTTCGTACTCATTCAGTTCGCGCAGCCGTTCGGCCAGACGGGCGTCAAAATCTTTTTGCGCCGCCAGGAACTTTTCATTGCCGTGCTTCGAGAGAAAATCCATGCGCGCTTTGAGATTCTCATTTTCCAGTGAGCGACGCACAAGTCCAAAGCGCTGCTGGATCACCTCAAGCTGGGCGGGATAAAGCTTTTTGGCCTTGACCAGTACTTCTTCACGAACGCCTACCTTGCCGAAGTCGTGCAGCAGGCTGGCATAGCGCAGTTCACGCATCTGGTCGCGGGTGAAGCGGATGCTGGAATAAGGGCCGCTATCCGCGCGATCCACGGCTTCCGCCAGAGCAACGGTCAAGTTCGCTACGCGGAAAGAGTGGCCGGACGTTGCGGGGTCGCGGGTTTCAATGGCCGTGACAGCGGCGCGCACAAAACCTTCAAACAAGCGCTGGATGGAGTCATACAGCTGGCTGTTTTCCAGGGCCACGGCGGCCTGTCCGGCCAGCGATTGCACAATTTCCTGCTGGTGCGGCGTGTAAGGAAGCACCTGGTGTTCAACAGCATCATGCGAATCAAGCCGCGCGGAGAAGTCTCGCTTGGCATTGATCAACTGGAGCACCGCAATGATCTTTTCCTTCTGGTTGCGGATGGGCACAGCCAGAATCGACCTGGTGCGATAGCCGGAATCTTCGTCGAACTTGCGATTGATGGAGTACGGAACGTCCGACGGGAGATGATAAGCGTCTTCAATGTTGACGATTTCACCTGTCAGCGCGACATAGCCTGCGATGGACTTTTCATCGATGTTGATTGCGATTTCGCGGAATGGCACGGCCACGGTATCGTTCTGCGCCAGCTTGAAGCGCAACCGCTCATGAGGCGCCTGCGGCGGCGCTGGAGTTCCAGGCTCTCCGGGTGGATACAGCAGCGAATGACGCTCCCCCCCTTCTCCGGTGCTCTCCACCAGATAGACCGATCCGGCATCACTGCTGGTGAATTCACGGGATTTCGTAAGGATCAGTTCCAGAAGCTTGGCTGGATCGTGCTCCGCGGAAAGCGCCATCCCGATCTGGTTGAGTTCGTGGATTTCCCGGCTGGCGCCCGCAAGCTTCTGGTTTACCTCATGGCGTGTGTGAACAAGGTGGATATGGTCGAGCGCGTTATCGGCCATGCGTTCCAGCAGCGGCTCAGGAATGCCGTGAGGAAGATAGGCGTAAACTACGCCATCATTGCGCGGATCCCGAAAGCGTGAATTGGTGAGCGCCAGGACCCGCGTATTGGGAATGCGCAGTTCGTTATAGTGCTGCTCCACCAGATCTTCATTGGAAATCAGGACGATCTTTTCCGCTTCAGCGTGCTCTGGTGAAAGCTTGTGGAACGGCAGACGGCGAAAGCGCTGCACGCCGATAAAATATTTTGCCGCAAGTGCGTCAGACTCAAAATACGTGATGATGGGCAAAGCCCTGTTGCCGGGCGTTTCGCGTCGCTTTGGAAAAACGGCGGAGCTCATTTGAGTGACGAGGCCGCGGGAAAAACAGGCCCAAAATCAGTGAATTGTGGAGAGATATTACCAAATAGTTACGATTTGGAACAGGCGGGGTGCCGCGGTACGCAAGTAATCGTACTTTTGGGTGTTGATTGCAACCGATTTTCAGCGAAACAACCCTACCGCCGCTGGTTTTGAAAGCAAATTTCTATTGTCAGCCGATGGGAATATCCTTTGGGCAAGAAGCAGCCATCGGCGCGGGAGCCACTTTTTATCCTTTGCCCAGGGCTTTTTTGATTTGGGCAATAATTTCTTTGACTGAAGGCGCAAGGCTTCCTTCAGGATCAAGCCGCAGACATTCTTGAAATTCCGCCAGAGCAGCTTCCGCATCGTCTTGCTGGAGATAGATATTGCCCATCAAAGCGTGCGGCCCGGCATAGTCTTTGTTGAGCGCGATGGCCTGGCGTACGTGCGGTTCAGCGGCCTGCCATTTGCCCAGGCCCCACAAACTCCGGGCCAGTTCATAATGCGCTTCGGCTGAGTCGGGACGAATCTCCAGGCTATGCTGCAAAGCTTTCTGGGCTTCTACATAGTTTTTCTGCTCATTCAACGCTGAGCCTGCGCCAAGATAGGCCTTGGCATTGCCGGGCTCGACTTTGGCTGCTTCTTCAAAGGCCCACTGCGCGTCGCTCCACTGCTGGAGTTGCATTTGCGCCAGGCCCTGCAGCATGTAAGCCTGTCCGTACCAGGGATCGAGCTTGGCGGCGCGCTTGAATTCGTCGAGGCTGGCGCGGGCGTCGTGCTTTTTAAAAAGCAGGTCTTCGCCTTTGGCCATGGCGTCTTCAACTTCAGGGATGGAGCGCCGCTTGTGGGCCTCAGCCGCAGGAGTTGGACTCGGGGTCGGCTGAACAGCTTGGGCGGGCTGGGTTGCGCGAGGGGTCGAGTTGGAGCTTTGCTGGGCGAGGCAAATACTCGCTCCTAGAGACCAACATAAGATCACGGACAGCAATCGAGGGGAGCGCATTCAGTCAATTGTATGCTGCCTTCACACAAGTTTCCTGCCGACCGACCGAACACTTAAAGATGGGCCGCTGCTCATGCGAACAACGGCCGTTACCTAAACCCGGGAAATTGTTAAGCCTACTGGCACTCCACCGGAGGAGCGGCTGGCAAAGCAAACGAGAAGGTGTGGAACGCGGTGTCTTCGTAGATATCGACGTGTTCAAAACACGCGACCTTACTCGAGCCCAGCGTAACAGATGCCGTATGTGAGCTCCCGCTCTGCGTTCCCTGGCTTTCAGTGGTGGTGAAGGCGAAGGAACTCGAATTGGATATTGTCAGCGTGAAAAGAAATGGAATATCGAAGCCGCTGCTGCTTGTATAGGCGGTACTGCTCGTAAACGATTCCGCTTCCGTCAGAGACTGAAGAGTGGAGTCGCTCTCGGTAAAGCTGTTGAGCACCGGTCCACCGCCAGCCTGGGCGGGCCCTTCCAATATCTGTGAGTTAACAAAGACAAAGCGGCTGGAATCAATCTGGCTCGGCGGGGTGAGCTGCGAGACCCCAATGAGTGGGTCCGCCGCCAGAATAGGCGCAAAATCACTGGGAACACATCCGCACGCATTTGCCTGGGTGCATTGATCAGGCGGCAGGGGATTCGCGCAGATGTTCTCCAAGCCCGGCAAGGTTACTCCGGGCTGGACGGTTTGCGGTAGCAACACCGACAAGGGGATAAGGCTGGGGGTCTGGAGTCCCGCAGCATTGACATTAATGATATCCATGGGCTGGCTATTTACAGTGCCCAAGGTATAGGTTGCTGTGCTGCTAGTGCCAGAACTAAACGATACTTGAGGATTGAGCCAGAGAAAGAACTGGTCCTGGCTATGGTCAATGGGCTGGCTGACGGAAAGCAACTGCGATCCGTTACCATTCTGATAAGTCACTGAAAACGCCGTAGAGTCTCCTGTAGCAGCCGATACTCCGAATGTCACACCCAGCGAGCCCTGACCAAGCAGCCCTCCTCCAGCGCTATAAGTGGTGGTGGTGCCTGCCTGAAAGTTTTGCCCTACGGTGGAAGTAGTGCCGGTACTCGTAGTATTGGCAAAGCCATTGCTGCTGTGATCGCCCGGCGGCGAGTACACAATCGACAGGATGTTGTATGTAGGATTGAAGAAGCCGGTGAGCGATGCTGAAAATAAGCATCCCGATATATTCGTTGGGCTGGTGATGCGACACGAAGTCGACACCAGGAAGTTTGAACTGGCCTGAAGAGACATGCTCGTGGTATTGCCGTTAGCGGTAGTGCCGGTACATTGCACAGGAAAGCTGCTGGTCATCTGCGAGCAGAGAGCCGATGCCATGCTAGCAGTTGTGGAACCTTGAGCACTGGTTGTGCCGACAGATAATCCATTGACAGTAAGAGTCAGGGCACTTCGCCCCCAGACTTCAGTGCAGGTATGGCCGGAGCAAATTGGCAGCAGCGACTCCCCACCGCTGATTACTGCCGTTCCGTGGACCGTCTGGGCCGCCGCGGAGCTTATTCCAAGCGTAGTTATCAAAATAAGCAAGAAAAACACATTTTTGTCGATTTTCATTAGATTCTTCCTTTGTATTGGGTGGTAACTAATCTGAAATTTAATTATCCGAAGTACCGCGAACGCGGTATTCGTTAAGACGGAGCATAAGAAGGTGGAAACCGCCAAGCATGTCCGAAGAACCGCGTGACGGGCTAGTCGTGATCTATGTCAGAAAAATATTGTCTGAAAGTACTAAGCAAACTAACCGGGGATTAAGGTTAGACAAAAGCAGAGTAGCAGGATGGATACAAATTGCAAAAGTTATTTATAGTTTCAGATAGTATTCTGTGCAAAATAGTTCCACTTTGGGACAAACAGAAAAACCGCTGTGCTCTTGCGAACACAGCGGCAGAAAAGCAACGACCTATTTTGTTTCTAGCTAGAAGGACAACTTCAAGCCGAATTCAATCACGCGCGGCGCGCCCAGGTCGAACACGCCGGAGCCTGGCAGGACGCGGGTGTTGTTGTGCTGCACCGATGTAGTGCTGTTGACGGACCCGGTGGTTGCGGTATCGCCAGCCAGGGTGAGCACGCCACTCAGCGTGTTACCCGGCAGGTCAAAGTTTGAGTTGTTAAACGCGTTGAACACTGAGACGCTGGGCTCAATCGTGAAGTTTTCGCCGAGCTTTCTGGGATAGCTGAACTTCAAGTCGAAGGTTTTGAGCCAGCCCATACCGACCTGGCCCGGAGGGGGAGCCGCCAGCGTTGGCAGGACGGCGCCCAGAGCCTGAAGATCAGCGAGGGTCATCACACCGCTGTTAATCAGTGCTTGCCCGGCGGGGGTCGGGGTCCCGGCTTGCGTGGCGTTGTAATTGCTGAGGAATGAGGCGAGATCGCCGGTCTTGATGCTACGACCGTAAGCGCCGATCTTGGTTCCCGGCAGTAGGTCGCCGGTGGGATAGGCACCGCTGCCGTCACCCGAACCATCACCGGTTACATCGCTGACAAAGATTCCTCCCGGCCCGGGCGCAGGCAATGTGAGGCTCAAAGGCAGCGGGCTGTAAATGTGGCCTACAGCGCCGAAGCGGAAAGAACCCGGCAGGTCAAAGGTGCCGCCGAAAGAGAACTGGTGGGTCCGATCCAGTCCGTTGGGCCCCAGCGAGCCGGTGGGGTTATTGTTGTCAATTGCCGTGTTGATGAAATCGGAGTCGAGCGCCGATCCGTCATATCGGGAAAGTGAATAGGAGACAACCCAGTTCAGCGCCTTGACACCGGCAAAGGGGTTGTGCACGTTCGCCCGCAGCGAGGTTTCAAGCGCATTGAAAGTCGACCTGCCGCCCGAGAATAGCATCTGGTTCACACCAAGATTCGGGTTTTGGCCCGGAAACGCCGCTATTGGGCATGGCCCGCCACCGCAAGTGTTGTTGCCGGAATCCAGGCCGAAGCTGGAGAAATCGGCCAGCGTGATCGGTCGCGGTGTGTAGCCCGGGTTGGGTGTTGCATTCGGATTCGTAGGACAAACGACCACTGCGGCGGCAACAGAGGGCTGACCGCAGGCAGTCAGGGTTGCTTGAAACGCCGCAAGCGCATTCGCTTTGTTAAAGAACCTCACGTCACCAACGTGATTTACGTCAACCGCCAGCAAGGTGTGAGTGCCGACGTTGCGGATGTAATCCGCGTTCCACACTATACCTTTGCCGAGCTGACGCTCAAAGCCGAAATTCATCTGCACAGAGCGTGGCGTCTGGTAATTAGGAGCGAAAAGGTTAATGCCATTGATGTTGCCGCTAGCGAACAGCGTGTTCCCGATAAAGGCACCGTTCGAAGCAGGCCCCGCAGCCAACACAGCAGCCTGGTACAGCTGCTGCAATTGTCCAAGTTGCGTTGCAACGGAACCCATCGGCTGTCCGCAAAGGACGGCCGGATCGAGGTTCGCTGGAATGGCACCGCCGCCGGGCAGGGTAAATCCCGTCGTGCCGCCGCCAGCGCACGGTTCCGCTTCGTTCAAGAACAAGCCCTGAGCCAGGCGCCCGGGACGATTAAAAAGATTGTTGTTGAAGATTGAGTTCTCGTAATAAAGGCCAGCGCCGGCGCGGATCACGGTTTTACCGCTGCTGGTGGGATCCCACGCGATTCCAGCGGTAGGTCCGAAGTTGTGTCCCGGCGTGCGTACCCGGTTGCCCAGGCCCTGGCCAAAGAGGTCGAGAATGTTGCCATTGCAGGGAGTGCCGCCTGCGGCCAGGTTAGCAGCAAGGCCTGGATCAAGCTGCGAGCAGGGGATGGGAGCGATATCACTGTCGGTGCGACCAGTGTCATGCACATACCGCACGCCGTAGGTGAAGGTCAGGTTCGGGCGCATCTTCCAGGAATCACCCACATACAGCTGAATGCGATTGTCTGGGCCCAGCCCGCCGCCGGGCAGACCGAACGCGGGTTTCTCTGAGGAGAATCCCTGCCCATTGCCCATAACAACCGTTTGGGCGGGATAGTTCAAAGGATTTGCTGCTCCTCCCGGAAACGGAGCATTGGCTAAATTGAAATCCGTCACGTCAGCATTGACTGTGGGAGCCAGGGCAAAGAACTTAGCAAACCCGCCGCCCTGAATATGGTTATAGCCGACGCCATAACGCAGAATGTGAGTGCCAATCGTTTTGCTGCCGTCGTATTTGCCCTGCGCGTTCTGCTGAAAGGTCTTTTGCGGCGCCAGCAGGTTTGAGCCGGAGCAGAACGCATCGGCGCCGCCAGTCAGGCAGAACGGATCCGGACCGATGGTAATGCTAATCGCCGGTGCGGGGTTGAAGATTCCGCCAGTGTTGCTGGCGTCAACGATCCCATTACGGAACTTGGTAAAGCCAAAGCGAAGAGCATGGGTGAAGGTGCCGGTGGTGAAATCCACACCTGCGGCATGTACAGGAGTATTGTTGGCATTGGTAAAAGGCTGGAAGCTGTTCGGGATAAATCCCTTTGTGCTGTGGTTCTGTTCATACGAGAAGCGATAGAAAGCCTTCACGTTGTCGGATATCTTCCAATCGAGTTTGGCCACGCCGTTGGTATCGCGAAAAGGCGAGTTAAATCCGCCGGGAAGGCCCGCAAACGGGCCGGCGCTGGCCACCGTCTCAATAAGGTCTTGCTTGAGCCGCTCGGCATCGACAAAGAAGAACAGTTTGTCCTTGATAATTGGACCGCCCAGGTTGCCGCCAAAGTTATTGCGCTGGAACGGGACATCCACATTCGCAATTTTGGCTCCCAGCGTGTGGTCGCGGAACAGATAAAAGCCTTCGCCGTGCCACTTGTTCGACCCTGATCGAGTAACGACGTTGACAGCGCCGGAGGACGTTAATTCGGTGGAGAGGTCGAGTGAGGACTGGCTGACCTGAAATTCCGAAATCGCGCTGGCAGGAAGGTTTTGCGTGGTGGTGCCGACGGTTTCATCGGAAATGTCGATACCGTCCACCTCAATGCGGGCAGTGCGGCCGAAGCGGCCTCCGAACGAGATGGAAGAGAAGCCGTTCTTGGTGGGATCGAAATTGCCGCCGTCCTGGATCTGCACGCCAGGTTCAAGCTGGGCCAGATCAAGGAAGTTGCGTCCGTTGATGGGCAGATTCTCAATCTGCTGCGTGCTCAGCACACCCTGCACGGTCGCCTGTTCCGTATTGACGGCGACGGCTGAGCCGGTTACTTCAACGATTTCAGTCGATTGGCCTATAGTCAGTTTTGCGCTGCCTTGCGCGATGTTGCCGACTTGTACCGGAACATTGATTACCTGGGTCTGGAACCCTTTGGCCTGAATGCGGATTTCATAATC
>JBAVUZ010000366.1:0-4442 GCA_049697035.1 Candidatus Angelobacter sp.
GGCATATTCACCGTGACCTGCTCCGTGGGCTCGCTGGCTCCGGGCGCGGTAGCGCGGGTCAACGTGCTCGTGCAAATGCAAAACCAAACCATCACCAACTCCGCTACTGTAAGCGGGACTGACGCCGCAGGCACTGCATTGGTAAGCAGCAGCGCCAGCGTGACAACCGCCGAGCCTCCGCCACCGCCTTCAAACACCGGAGTCACGACCGATCTTGCAATCACGGGCAAGGCGGCGCGAGGCAGCGGGAAAGTCAATTCCACCAATGCCTACACCTGGACAATCAGCAACAAAGGTGTGGACGCGCCCAATGTAACCTTCAAGCAGGTCATACCCAGCGGCCTGCGCTTCACTTCAGCAACAACCACTTTGGGAGCTTGCACCACACCGCCAGTCAACTCGCTTGGCGGGACGGTGACTTGCACCGCTCCCACTCTGGCAAATGCCGGAACAATCACGGTCACGGTCAACGTGGTCATAAATGCCGTGGGAACTTTCAACAGCACCGGTACGGTTTCATTCGACGGAATTGAGGCCAAGCCGGGAAACGAATCATTCACGGTAAAAATTGTGGGGCAGTAGAACGAGCTAGCGCGGGCTTGCCTGGATCACTACCGGGCAAGCCTGCAACAGCAACGTGCAGATTTATTTCCGATCCATCAACCCGTCGAGGGTGTTCAGCGGCCCGCAACCTGGGGCCGCATTTTTATTCGCCGACGGATTGCCAGTCTATTGCTTATCAATCCGCTGAATCGGCCAACTACTTTGGCGGCGCAGTCTTCGTGCCTCCCGGCGGCACCGCGCGCGGCGGAATCCGCTGAGGCGGTGCGGCGTGGCGCAGGCTGAAGTACTGCTCGTTCAGGTCAGAAGTCACGCCGCTGGTGGCGGCTTTCAGGGCATCATCAATATTCTTCTGTGAAATCTCACGAACAATCTGCGCCATGGCCACTTCCATCGGCATCGTGTTGCGGCTGCGCACCTTATATATGTTGAATCCTGAGGGCTCAATCTCCACTTTGGTGACTTCGCCCGCCTTCAGCGCGTTGATGTCCTGTTCCACGTTCGCCGGGAACGTTGGTTTGGGGCTGGTGCTCAACTCGGTTTGCGGCGGCTGGGCTTTCAGTCCCAGAGTTTTATAGACCTCCACCTGGAGCGACGTAACGTCTTCACCTCTCGCCGCGCGCTCACGGATGTCACCGGCAAGTTGCTTAGCTTTTTTTTCAAACTCCGGACTGCGGTCCTGCGGTCGTGTGGGATCCACTTTGGGAACGTGAATCCGGTCGATCTTCGTCTGCTCAAACCTGTCCGCGTTCTGCTTGTAGTAAGCCGCAATCTCATCGTCCGATGGGTTGGCGTATTTTTCCTGAAGATAGCGGCGATAGGATTCCGCCAGCGCGCGCGCGCGCGAAATCTTCATCAGGTCAGCAAACCTTGGGTCTTTCTCCACTCCAGCTTTTTCGCCTGCGCTGGCCAGAGCCAGTATTTTGGCGTAGTCCGTGGCAAAACCGCGCAACGCGGGCGGCGGATAGTTTGTGTTGTTCACGTTGAGCGATGAAACCAGCGCTTCAAACTGCGCGCGCGTCAGGACCATGGTGCATGCATCGGGTTTGCCGGCTGGCGCTGTCTGCCCTTCAGGACAGACGCCATGCACAGTGACTACCGGCGTATCCGGCGCAACGGGCGCTGGCGGCGCGACAGGCTGCGGCCGGTTTGCGACAGCCGGCGGTTGCGAACCTTGAGCGGGCGACGTGACTTGTTGCTGCTGGGCCTGCGCCAATAGCGGCGCGACAGCTAGAACGCACACGAACGGCAGATGACGAATCATTGTGGACAAATCAACCTCGGTTGAAAATGGTTTACGGCTGGCAGAATCCTGTGAACGATGGCCCATAGTAGCACATGTTTTCTACGCTTAAGGCGGTATCTGAAGGGCAAGGATGAACTTGTACTTTTCGATAATCTTCAGCCAAAATAGGTTCATGCTTGAGCATAGCTATGCCAGTTCCAGATGCTGTGTCTATCGCGAAAGATTTTTGAGCTGTTCTTCTCGCCTGCCGCTTTGCCTGTTCACCGCTGCTTTCATCTCATGCCTCGCCGCGTGCGGCGGCTCCATTAAGCCGCTGCCGCCAGGGCCGCCACCTGCGACGCAGCATTTGTATACCAATGGCGCCACCGGCCACGCTCTTCAGTTCGCGCTGCCCCTCACGGGCTCAACACCTAGCGCGACCCTGTCGCTCACCACAGCCAGCGATGTTTCCGCGTTGGCGGTGGATTCCGCCGGTAACGTCGCGGTAGGGGCCTCTGACGGCAGCATCTCGATCTTCAACGCACCGATAACCGGCTCCGCTTCCGCGTCGGCGACATTCAAGAACGGTACCGCAACATCTGTCGACACGATGGTCTTTAACAGCGCGGGCGACCTGTTTGCGACGTCATTCACCAACCAGATCAATGTCTTTACCCATCCTCTCACTTCGGCCAGCACGCCGTCACAGGTAATTACCAGTGCAAATCTCACCAGCGCTTTTGGTGTCGCGCTGGATTCCGCCAATAATCTGATCGTTAGTAATTCGCCCACGCCGGCCGGCAGCAACCTGCTGGTTTATGCCCCGCCTTACACCGGCCTGCCCATTGCGACCGTGGCGGTCCCGGCCGCTTCCTATCGCCAAATGGTGATCAGCGGCACGCAGTTATTCGTTGTCAACTCGAACGTCAGCGCATCAAAAATCGACGTTTACAATCTGCCGATCACCGCTTCCAGCGCGCCCGCATTTTTGATCAGCAACGGCCTTTTTGGCGGCTCGGTAAGTGCCAGCGGGGTGGCCGTGGACAGCAGCGGAAACCTGTACGCGGGCCTCGGCGGAAATCTGGGCACCACGGATAGCGGCGGCGTCAGACTCTATGTTCCGCCATTTTCCGGCGCAAGCGCTCCCAATGTGACCACTGGCGTGTTCGGCACCTCGCTTGCGATTGGGAAATAAGGGTGCCCCCGGTTTTTCCGGATCCGCGCCATCCGCGTAAATCCGCGGTAAGCCTCCTGCTTTTTCCGATCATCTGATCCTGATCCGTGCCATCCGTGTTCATCCGTGGTGGGGTCTGCTTTTCCGATCTCGGCGATGACGTGCGATCACGGCGATTTCTGCGATCTCCCACCCCTCCCCCTCCACCTCAACTAGGATTCTAAAGTCTTATACGATTCAACCCCGGGGATCCCCCACTTCAACCCCGTGTTCCGATCTGCAATCCTTGGCTGTTCCCCTTGTCTCCACCAGCTCCGTGGTAGATTTTGCTTTGCCGATTACGTGCGATGTCGGCGATTTCGCGCGATCACGGCGATTTCTGCAGCCTTCTGCCTATGTCCCTCAGCCAGAGACCCCACCCCCCATAGCACCTTTGTTGAAAACACAGGCCAAAGTGCAATTCGACCGAACGGTGACCGAGCGGTCGAAGCCATTTTTACGTGCTTTTCAGCGGTCGAATCCGGCCCAATTTCAGCCTTCTTTTTCCGTTTTTACTGTTCGGTCGGCAGAGGGTCGCAAGTCCTAGTCTTTGCTAGTAGCCAGCAGCTAGAAGCTAGAAGCTAGAAGCTTATTTTGTCAAAGATCATAGCCCAGGGATCCACTTCAACCCAGAGCCAAATATCATAATCTACCATTTATTCGCCTTTAATGTCAATGAAAAAAGGAGCGGATTATTTGTTTCCCGCCCCTTCCCAAAGAACCGCCAAGAAAAGGGTACTCGGGCTACCAACACCCTTCAATGCGCATTTGATCTATGCGACCGGCCACCTATTCACGACAGGCGCGTATTTGCTATTTACTTTATTTGCAAGCGCGCGAGTAGGTTATTCTCTCGCGCGGGTGAGAGCTTCCCGTCCCAAACATCCGTAATAATACCGCTCTCGTCTACCAGAAGCAGGGTCGGCGTGCCTCGGACTCCAATATCGCTCAGTGATTTCTGTCGAATCTCATCCGCCGCAAATCCAATCTTCCCGAGATATCTTCTGGCGTCATCAGGTCCTTGCGGCAGCACCGCAACCAAACGGGTATCACCAAAGCTCGCTCGTTGCTGGACTAAACGCTGGTAAAAGCCGCCACTTTCAGAGCAAAAATGACATCCTGCCTGGAGCGCAAACACAAGCGTCCGTTGGCTTTTGCTCCAATCGATGCCGTCCAATGCCAGTTTCCTGCCGGCCAGCCTTGGCCCATAGTTGTCTGGAGTCTTCCCAGCCGCGGTCACTCGGCCAAGTCCGTGGTTGTTGTTAACTCCCAGAAAGTAGCCGGTCAGAAGGGCAACGATGACGATTGCCCCTGTAAGTAACAGATCTTTTTTGTTGGTCTTCATGGAATGCCTCACCGTCTCACCAGGAATACGTCCCAGGCCCAGTGCCCGACATCCGAGCCTGAGCCGTCATGCACTCTCGCTCGATAGCGGAACACGTT
>JBAVUZ010000367.1:0-2593 GCA_049697035.1 Candidatus Angelobacter sp.
CATAAATTAATCGAAAGGCAATTAGCCGCGAATTTCGCGAATACACACGAATAAACCCAAAGTCTGATCCGCACTTTTTCGCGTTCATTCGCGGCTAACAAAAATGGAGAAATAATGAAGATCAAAGGTTCAAGCGCGCTGGTTACCGGCGGCGCATCGGGTTTGGGCGCGGCGACAGTCCGCATGCTGGCGGCAAATGGCGCAAAGGTTGTGATTGCAGACGTGAATGAAAAAGGCGGCAACGAACTGGCCCAGGAACTCGGGGCATCGAACAGCGTCAAGTTCATCAAGACAGACGTGACCGATGACGCCCAAGTTGCCGCCGCCGTTGAAACCGCCGTCAAGCAGCACGGAGGTCTGCACATTCTCGTCGCCACCGCAGGAATTGGCATTGCAGAAAAGCTGCTGGGCAAAAACGGCATGCATGATTTGCAGAAGTTTATCCGCACCATCCAGGTCAACTTGATTGGTACCTTTGACGCGATCCGCCACGGCGCGAACGCCATGGCCGCCAACCAGCCCGACGAAGACAACGGTCGCGGAGTAATCGTCACTACCGCTTCTGTCGCGGCCTATGAAGGGCAGATTGGCCAGGTGGCGTATTCGGCGTCCAAGGGCGCAATCGTCGGCATGACTCTGCCGTTGGCGCGTGAGTTGGCGCGCTCGGGAATTCGCGTTTGCACCATCGCTCCCGGAATTTTTCACACGCCGCTGCTCGGCGCATTGCCTGAAGCCGCGCAGCAGTCTCTCAGTCAGCAGGTTCCTTTCCCGCAAAGACTAGGCAAGCCGCCGGAGTTCGCCGCGCTGGTACAGCACATCATTGAAAACAACATGCTGAACGGCGAGACGATCCGTCTTGACGGCGCAATCCGCATGGCTCCCAAATAGAATTCAGCCGAAAGGCGGCAACAGCATGCGCGTTCTGATAGCAGGCGGCGGCACCGGTGGGCATGTGATCCCGGCGCTGGCCATTGCGCGCGAGTTGAGGGCCCACAACAATGCTGAAGTCCTTTTTGTAGGGACCGCCAGAGGCATGGAAAACCGCCTGGTCCCGCAGGCTGGTTTTGGGCTGATGCGCGTCAAGGTGGGCGCGCTCAAAAATGTGAGCCTCATCACGCGCATGCGCACGCTGTTTGACCTGCCCAGGGCCGTAGTTGACGCGCGGAAGATCATCAAGGTCTTCAATCCTGATGTGGTGGTGGGCGTGGGCGGATACGCTTCCGGCCCGGCGATGGCGGCGGCCATCATGATGCACATCCCCACGCTGGCTTTTGAGCCAAACTATGTTCCCGGATTTGCCAATAAGATCGTGGGCCATCGCGTTTCGGCGGCGGCGGTGCATTTTGAGCAGACAGAAAAATATTTTCGCAATGCCCAGGTGGTGGGCGTGCCGGTGCGCGCGGAGTTCTTTAACGTGCCGTCGCTCGATGGCAACCATCCGCCAACGCTGCTGATTTTTGGCGGCAGCCAGGGCGCGCGGGCCATCAATCAGGCCATGGTGGCGGCTGCCCCGGCAGTACTAGGGCAAATTCCCCGGCTCCAGATCATCCACCAAACGGGCGAGCGTGAATATAATGACGTGGCGGCTGCGTATGAGAAGGCGGGCGTGAAGGCCGAGGTTTCAGCTTTTATCGATGACATGCCAGCGGCTTTTGCGCGAGCAGATTTGCTGCTGTGCCGATCGGGAGCGAGTACGGTTGCCGAAGCAACGGCGGCAGGCAAGCCGGCAATTTTTGTCCCGTTTCCGCAGGCGGCGGATGATCATCAGCGCCGCAATGCAGAGGCAATTGTGCAAGGGGGCGCTGCCGTGCTGGTGCCGCAAATGGAACTTACGCGGGAGCGATTGACGGAGGTGGTTACGCAGCTATTTGCGAATCCCGCACGTCTAAAGCAAATGGCGGAGCGGGCACGGGCGCTATCTCACCATGATGCGGCGGGCCGGGTGGCAAGGATGGTGGCGGAGCTGGCGGAAAGAAGCAATTAGCAATTGGCAATTAGCCAAAATCTAGTTATGTGGAAATTTAGCCGCGAATGAACGCGAAAAACGCGAATCGGAATTGATTGTTTGTCTGAATAAAGGAAGGGCGAGCCCTGCTAGCGCGGCGAGCCCACTGTAACACGCGCAGAAGAAATTAGAGGTTAGCGAAGCTGTATAGCGGTTTGGAGCGAAGCGACACAGGTTTTTCCCAAGTAAAGGCCGCGAGCCCGACTAGCGGGGCGAGCGGCAAGCATCAGGAGCAATTGATAGATTAGTTCGACGAAGCTCCATAGCGGTTTGGAGCGAAGCGACAAGAACAATGTTTGCAAAAATTCAGCGGATACATTTCGTCGGGATTGGCGGCATCGGCATGAGTGGTATTGCCGAAGTGCTGCTCACGCTCGGCTACAAAGTGTCCGGCTCTGACCTCAAAAGCTCCAGCGTTACAGAGCGGCTGGCGGAAAAGGGCGCCATCATTTTTGAAGGCCATCGGGCGGAGCACATCACCGGAGCTGAAGTCGTCGTCGCCAGTTCCGCGGTAAAGCGTGACAATGCCGAGATCATGGCGGCGCACGCCGAGCATGTTCCGGTGATCCAGCGCGCGGAGATGCTGGC
>JBAVUZ010000368.1:0-10870 GCA_049697035.1 Candidatus Angelobacter sp.
AGCGGTTTGGAGCGAACCGACATAATGAAACGAGGACGAGCTAAGTGCACCTGAGCGGATTGTTGGTTGCAGTCACCATTCTGATCGCTCTTTCCTTCGACTTCATCAACGGCTTCCATGACGCCGCTAATAGCATCGCTACCGTCGTTTCCACGCGCGTGCTTTCTCCTCGACTCGCGGTCATCTGGGCAGCATTCTTCAACTTCGTTGCTGCATTCGTGTTTGGAACAGCCGTGGCTAAAACTATTGCCGGCGGCCTCGTTGATCCGCACCAGGCAACGCAATATGTGATTCTTTCTGCTCTTGTCGGCGCCATCATCTGGGATCTGCTCACTTGGTGGTGGGGTCTCCCGACATCATCTTCACATGCGCTTATCGGCGGTCTGGCCGGGGCAGCTATTGCCCGCGCGGGCTGGAATGTTCTGGTGCGCGAACCCAAACTGCATTGGCCCATCATCGGCACGATCCCCGGTTTGGGTGAAAAGTGGATGTCCACCTTGATATTTATTGTCCTGGCGCCGCTGATCGGTTTGATCCTGGGACTCGCGCTCATGGTTGCTGTTTCCTGGATCTTCCAGCACACCGCGCCGCGCACCGTCGATAAGCTTTTTCGCAAGCTCCAGCTTCTCTCCGCAGCGGCTTACAGCCTGGGACATGGCGGTAACGATGCGCAAAAAACCATGGGCATTATCGCCGGGGCGTTGCTCGCGGGCGGCTATCTCACGCCCGCACAATTCGCTTCCGGCTGGGGAAATTACAAGTGGTACATCATTCTGGGCGCCAACGCGGCGATCGCGTTGGGCACATATATGGGCGGGTGGCGCATCGTGCATACCATGGGATCAAAAATTACCAAGCTCCGTCCCGTCGGCGGATTCTGTGCTGAAGGCGCTGGCGCCGTCACACTCTTCGTGCTCGCGTATCACGGCATTCCTGTCAGTACCACGCATACCATTACTGGCGCGATTGTTGGCGTGGGATCCACTTCGCGTCTTTCCGCCGTGCGTTGGGGTGTCGCCAAACAAATCGTCTGGGCCTGGGTTCTTACCATTCCCGCAGCGGCCGTGGTCGCCGCGCTCACCTTCTGGGCCATTCGATGGTTTGTGCCGACCGCCTGACCACTTCGCTGTGCAAGGGTGTGGTTTTTCAATTGTCAATTCTGGAAATTCCTTTACTGCTCGTAGCTGCGGCGATGGAGGGTGCAGGTAGCTTCCTCCACGGGCAGGAAAACCGAGAAACATGTGCATGAACGACCGGGGCGGCGTGTGCTCCAGACGCGGATCGCGCCGCCAACGCGGTTGACGATACCCGCGCACAGCCACAGCCCAAGCCCTGTACCCTTGTCGCCTTTAGTAGTGAAAAAGGGCTCAAATATCCGCGAGCGGTGTTGCGGGTCAATACCGCTGCCCGTATCGGCAACAGAAAGGCAGTACCCACAATGATTGTGAACTTCACAAAGCCAGGGAGGGGCAGGATATAGATGAACAATTACCTTCCCACCGGCGGGGGTGGCCGCGAGCGCATTGAGCAATAGATTGGTAACCACCTGGGCGATTTCACCCTTGAAGCCCGCGATTACCCCCTCCGTCTCAATGCGCTGACTAAAAACTACTCCTTGCTGCTCAGCCTGGGGGCGATAAAAGTCCAATATCTCGCGGAGCACCTCACTAAACTTGAATTCGGTCGGCCGGTTGATGTCGCGGTGAAACTTGAGCATCTGGGTAGCAATACGACTAAGTCCTTTTATTTGCTCCTCCAGTGCGGCAATGTAAGCCTGTGCCTCGGGAGTGGTTTGCAGTGAGGACAGCAGGAACGTGAGATTGGTAATCGCTTCCAGAGGATTGTTGATCTCGTGGGCCATGGTCGCGGCGAGCCTTGCCGTCACGGCCAGCTTCTCGCTCCTGATCAGGGCCTGTTCCATCCGCTTGCGCTCGGTGATTTCCAGTTGTAGTCGCGCGTTCAACCTCTCCGCCACTTCTGTGAGTTCATGCTGGCGCACCGCTGACAACAGCAACTCCTGATTCATCTCGGTCGCCTGCTCATGGAAACGTGCCGTCTCTGTCGCCTGGATCATTACTCCCGCGGGCCGTTCATCCGCACCAAAGACCGGCCACATCTCATAAGACCAATACACCGAGTGCGCTTTAGAGTGTTCCAGCCGCATGTGGCTTTCGGCCTCTCCCATACGATAGACATGGTCAAGAAACGGGAGGCATCCGTCCCCTGGCATGATTTCGGCAAAAGGGTGTCCCGTCAGTTCGTCTTTACGTTTACCGGCCATGCGGCAAAACGCGGGGTTGACATAGCGCACATTGTGCATGTCTCCCGCTACCATCGCCATCGCCACGGGTGAACCGTCAAAGATTGAACGGTAGAGGCCCGTTAGATCGGGCTGGTCCGCGCGATGATCGGCCTTTGTCCCGGCATCTGTATGTGCTTCAGGTTTTGGGTTTGGTTTTGAGCTCATGTGCGAGCCCCTCTTTCTGGCCGGATCGGCTCCGGCGCGTAGGAATCCCGGTAATTAGACCCTCATAGCCCGTGAGGCGTTCGCCCAGGATGATCACTCCCTCGGAGGTGATTTCATATTCGCGGATATCTTTGCTGTGGTTGCCACCGCGCATCTTGATAACGGCCAGGATCTTGCGAAGTTGGCTCTCGATGGATACGTACCGGAGCCGGATAATGTCATCGGTGAGAAAAGAAATCGAGTAGCTGCTAAACGGGAATGCGGTGAAAGACTCCTCCACTTCAACCGTGCTTAGAATCGTGACCCCGATTCCCTTCAAAGCGCCTATCATCCGGTAGAGCGATTCGCGAAATTCAGCGCGGAAGCCGGGCGACAGCGCCATCTCAAAGCCCGCCAGCGAATCGATCACCAGGCGTTTGGCGCCGATCTTCTGGACCGCGTCGACAACCTCGCGCATGGTTTCATCCACTGAGAGGTCCAGGGGACGGATGTAGAGGATTTCGAGTTTCCCCTCGCGCTGCGGATTGTCCAAATCCATGCCAAGACCGCCGGCCCGCTGGGCGTACTCTTGTGGTCGCTCTTCAAACACCGCCACAATTCCGGATTCGCCCTGGCGCAGGCCTTCCGCAATGAATTGAGTTGCCAGGATCGACTTTCCCGTCCCTGAAGCCCCCGCCACCAACACGCTATCACCTTCTGGAATGCCCCCACCCAGCATGATATCCAACTCTGGAATACCAGTGGAAAGGCGCCGGTGGATGGGTGTTTTACTCTTGTGTCTGGTCAGCCCAAAAGTACGCGAGAAGGCTTGCAACCCCGCATCGGTAATGCGGAAGGTGTGCAGCCCCGGCACGGAGGCCTGCCCGCGCAGTTTTACGATCTGCAATTTCCGCACAACAGAATTTCGCTCCGCAGCCTGGCTCAGCAGAAAGAGGCCATCGGCGACGGTGAATATGGGATTATCATGCATTTCAGCCTCGGTGTATTCACCCACCAGAAACGTCGTAGCTTGCCAACTGGCCAGAAATAGCGCCAACCGCTGAATGAAGGTTTGCAGTTCCATTTCGGAAAGCCCGCTTTGCCGCTTGCGCACCATCGTGCGGAAGGAGTCCACCACCACGACAGCGGGGTTGGCCTTCTCAACTTCTTTGGTAATCTCCTCCAGGACCGCGTTCAGGTCCTTTTCTAATACAGCCTGGCTCAGATTGATAAAGCGGACGGCGTTGGGCAACTTGGCCGGGTCGAAGAACGTGTACTGTTGCTGGTATCGCAGCATTTTTATGGCAGGTTCGCCAAGAACCGTGAAATACAGCGCCGGGCGCTCTGGGGTTGCATTGGTGAACACGAATTGGTGCGCCAGCGTGGTCTTGCCGCTTCCGGGGGCGCCCGCGATGATGTTAAAAGAGAATTCGGGGAGACCGCCGCCCACAATTTCGTCTAGCCCCGGAACTCCGGTCGGCAGTTTGCGTATTGTCACTTTATCTTGTGGGTGCATGTTCTCCTCTTGTTCCCAAATCCGGCCACACATCCTGCACCAGCCGCAACGTTAAAGCTTCGCCAATGAAGATACAAAGCAGCCCGAGTAGTTGGGCAATAAGAATGGCTCCGCTCCCGCCCTCGTCGTTGTCAATTGGCGGCTGCCGTTCGCTCAGCCGCTGTAAGGTTCCATCCGCAGTGATCTGCACTGCGCTAAGATTGGGAGCTTCCGCCCTGGCCAGCGTGAGAGCACGAGAAGCGAGCGACTGAAAACCGGCCACTCCCGCGAGTGCACATAAATGCCGGCGAAGTTTCTCATAGACGCGAAAAGCCGCAGACTCCGTTGGCACAGAGGTCTCACCGCTAACGGCTTCGTAAGCAAGAAGGCGTTGGGCCCAAACTCGCGTCTCCGGTGGCAGCATTCGTTTCCATTTCGTTGCAAACTGCACGGCTCGCTTTGGCCGTGAGGAGACCAAGTTATAGTCCCCTTAAGAAAGTTAGCTCAACCAGGGAAGGGAAGCAGTGATTTAGATCACTTCAGGCTGAAAATTTTCACCTTTCTCCTGCCGACTGCCGACTGGTCTTAGCCGGTACCTCTGGCGACTTCGAAACTGCTACCATCTGCTTTTTGCCGGCCAAATCTTCGTGCAGCATCATTACCAACGCTGCCGTAACCGAGAGGATCACCGGCCCAACAAAAAGACCTAAGACTCCAAATAGCTGCACGCCACCCAGGAGTGCAAACAGGACAAACACAGTATGCAAGCGGACACTCCTGTGAATAATTAGCGGACGCACGATATTGTCGACCGTCCCTATTACAGCTATGCCCACGCCAGCCAGAATCGCGGCCTTTCCTAGATGGCCGGTCAGCACCAACACGATAGCAGCAGGTCCCCATACCAGGCCGGATCCCACGAGTGGAACCAGCGACAGGAATCCCGTGACCACTCCCCAAAGCACGGGAGAATCTATACCGAGCGCCCAGAAAGTCAGGCCGGTGAGCGTTCCCTGAAGCGCCCCCACGGCGACGCCGCCATAAAAATTCGCGACCACGGTGGACGTGACGCGCGTGCGCAGTTCGGACATTCGGTCTTCGGGCAACGGCAGGGCAGCCATGATCGCGGCCAGGCTCTTCTCTCCGTCGCGATACAAGAAAAAGAGGATAACCAGCGCAATCACTGACTTGGCGACAAATGAAAATGCATTCCTCACCAGACTGGCTCCCAGCCCCACGAGCTGGGCACTGGCGTTCTCAAGTCTCCGCGCCAGAATGTCGTGCAGGTCAACAGAAGGTACTCCCATGCGGCGTGAAGCCCAACTGACAATCTTCTCGGCACCATGGATCAAGTATGCAAAGACACCGCCTGAATCGGCGCTTTTGGTCACCAGAGATTGATAAAGGTCTGACAACTCATGGCTGATCGCCACCAGCAGGAAGGTTAAGGGAACAACTGTAAGGATGAGTGTTGCAGCAGTACTGATTCCAGCACTCAGATTGCGGCGGCGAACCATCTGCTGCGTGCGCCTATGCAAAGGGTAAAAGATAATCGCAATGACGCAAGCAAAGAGGATAGGCGTCGCGTATGGCCGCATCAGCAGATAGCACAAGTAGAGCGCTACTGCGGTAACGCCGGCAAGGAACAGAGTCGCGGAGTCTCTTCTCTTCATCATTTGCCCGCCTCAGCTGGGTTCCGGTGAAGTCCCCCCCGTCCATTGGCAAGTTTGAGAGTTTCAAACCATAGCACGCCAAAGAAGCCCGCAAGCACGGCGATCAGAACGTCACTGGCATGCAGGACCGTAAAATGAAATAGGTTCCTCAGCAGCGGCACGTATAGCACCAACAGAAGAGCAACGATCGTCCCAATGGTGATCGCCCAAAGAGACCGATTCATGGAGCGTACACTCTGCCAGATCGTGCGGGTCCAGGAACGGTTCGTGAAAATCAGCGCCAAATTACCCATGACCAGAGCAGAGAAGCCGATACCGCGCGAATCAGCTTCGGAGTGTCCGAGATGTAGAAAAATTCCGTAAACCGCGAAAGTAGTAACGAAGACCCCGAATCCCTGTAAAAGACTCAACACAACTCTCTTGCTTTCAAAAAGGCGCTCGTCGGGGCTTCGCGGCGGTCGAGCCATTACGTTCTCTTCTTCCGGTTCGGCCTCAAAAGCAATCGAGCATGCCGGGTCGATGATCAGTTCAAGAAAGACAACATTTATAGGAATCAGAAGCAGCGGCCATCCCAGAAGCAACGGAACCAGTGTTACTCCGGCAATGGGCACGTGAACCGCAAGCACGAATGCTGTGGCTTTCTTCAAGTTGTCGTAAATGCGGCGGCCAGATCGAATAGCGTTTACGATCGAGCTGAAATCGTCGTCCAGCAGGACCAGCGCTGCTGCCTCGCGCGCCACATCAGTACCACGATTACCCATCGCAATCCCGATATCCGCTGCCTTCAGCGCGGGAGCATCGTTTACTCCATCGCCGGTCATGGCTACCACTTCACCCAACGATTTCAATGCGTTCACCAGCCGCAGCTTCTGCTCTGGAACCACGCGAGCGAAAACATTTACTTCACGCATGCGTTGTTTCAGTTGTGCATCGTCCATTTCTTCCAGTTCCGCGCCCGTGATTACCAGGTCAGGATGTTGCAACCCGATTTGCGCCGCAATGCTCTGGGCCGTTATCGGGTAATCTCCGGTAATCATGATCACGCGAATGCCCGCGCGATAGCACTCCTGGAGCGCCGCGGGAACAGAAGGACGTACGGGGTCGGCAAGGCCGATCAGCCCAACGAGTTGGAATGGGATACTCTCCTGATCAACCGGCAGTTCGCCTTCGACGGTCGCTTTCGCCACTCCAAGGACGCGCAGTCCCTGGCTTGCCATTTTCGCTGTGGCTACTTTCAGTCTCGCTCCTTCTTCGGCAGATAACCGGCAAAGTTGGGCAACCGCTTCAGGAGCGCCCTTTGCGGCGATATAGCGAGTCGCTGTCCCTGGCACATTCCACGCCCGAGACATCACCAGCAGCGCGGGCGACAGAGGATACTCCCGAGCTAAAATCCAGTCGGCATGCATGTGCTCCGTCGATTGAAGAAAGTCCTGCCCCAGAGTGAGAAATGCTTTTTCCATCGGGTCAAACGGATCTCTGCTGCTGGCCAATATGCTGTATTCAACTGCTTCGTGGAAACCTTCCGGGATCGCACTGCGGTCGTCACGGACGTTCCATAACTGACCGCCACTAAAGAGCGCTTGTACTGACATCCGGTTCATGGTCAAAGTGCCGGTCTTATCCACGCACAACACAGTCGCAGCTCCCAGCGTTTCAATTGCTGGCATGCGGCGCGTCAGCACTCTTTGCCGTGACATCCGCCAGGCGCCCATGGCAAGGAAAATGGTCAGCACCACCGGAAATTCTTCTGGGACCATGGAGATTGCGAGCGTCAGGCCCGCCAGCACACCTTGCAACCAGTTGCCGTGCGTATAACTGAAGACCAGGACAACGATGCCGCAGAGCAGGACTCCGATTACGGCAAAGATCTTGACGAGGTTGTTTGTCTCCTTCTGGATCTGCGTGCTATCCGGGCGCAGGCCCGCCAGGCTGGTGCCGATCTTTCCCAGTTCGCTGGCGAGTCCTGTAGCGCGGACTTCAATAATGCCGCGGCCTTTCACCACCAGAGTCCCGGAGAACGCATTTGGCGTGTTGTCGCCTCCGGGGCGCCCGAGTTCAACATCCGGGGTTCCTCGAGTCTTCGTTACGGGGAGCGACTCGCCCGTCAGCAGCGATTCATCTATCTGAACGTTCCTGGATTCCAGAATGATTCCATCTGCTGGAATCCGGTCACCTTCAGAGATAACCACCAGGTCGCCCGGCACTACCTCGCGGCCGGCAATTCTCTTGCGCACGCTCTGGCGGATCACCAGCGCTCTTGGGCTTGAAAGATCGCGCAGCGCGTGCAAAGCTCGTTCGGTTTTGCGTTCCTGGTAAAGCGTGATTCCAATGATGCCAAAGATGGCCACCAGCAGTACTGCTGCTTCCGCCGGATCGCCTAGCAGCAGGTACACGCCGCCGGTTCCAATAAGAAGAAGCAGCATCGGTTCTTTGAGAACATCGAAAGCAATGCGCCAGAATTTGCGCTCTTGCGCGGAGGGCACCTCGTTGGATCCGTAACGGACCAGCCGTTGCGCAGCCTCATCATCGCTCAGCCCCACCCATTGCGGCGCGACAATTTCCTTTCTGGCTTCATCGCCAGTCTGGATATCGGTGTCAGCTGATACGCTTTGCATGCGCCCTATCATTGTTCCCTTTTTCTTATTGCATCCTGCTGGAATCACGTTCCGGTGACACTGCGAATCGTGAGCACCGGACAACGTATCTCTGAGATCACCCGTGCAGCAGTGGAAAATAATCCGTGCGTGGCAGCACGCGTAAACGCACCGCCGGAACGGACTCCAAGAACCAGCAGATCGGCGTCTAATCCTTCAGCCATCTTGATCATTCCCTCAGGCGCAACGCATGCCTCAACTACCACGTCCGCAATCTGATTGCGTAACTCTGGATCGATCATCTCTGTGAGTTGGTGTTCAAGATTTCGCCGCGACTGATGCCGTTCACTGACGCTGTCGGCTTCCTGTTCAAGAAAGTGCGCCAACGTCAGCCGGGCGGAAGGGTTCTCATGCAGCAGGAATTCAACATAGGGAAGAGCAATTCTGGAAAATGGGCTCAGGTCCGTGGCAAACAGCAAGCGGCTGAACCTTGCTGTCTCCGGTAGCACTTTGGCATTCGGCCCTACAACCATCACGGGACATTGCGCCGTGCGGAACACCTCTTCCGCCATTGAGCCTTCAAACAACCGGCTGATTCCTGTATCTCCCCGGCTTCCCAGGACGACGAGGTCAATTTCATGTTCTCGAATGAACTTTTCCAGGGCTTCGGATGTCTCTCCCTCGATCAGGCGATGTTCGATTCTGGTTTGTTCGAGATGGTTGGCGCGCACAAAATGCTTCATCTGCGCCTCGGCGTTGTCCCGGATTTCCTCGATTCTGGCCTTCGCGGCGTGATCGGCACTCAATATAAACGGGAATACGTCCATCACATGAACGACAAAGAGCTTCGCATTCTGTCGGCTGCAAAATCGCCTTGCGTAATCCACTGCCTGGGCTGATTCCGCAGAAAAGTCCGTGGCGAGCAACACATTTGAAATCGCGATTTCCGTGCTGCATCGGGTCATAAACGCCTCCTCTTCTATTGGACACAAGGGGCAGGCTTGTTGCCGTGATTAGGGTCACATGCGTCGCGTTGGGGAGGTGGGTTCGGAAAGGTGTCAATGGAGGCTATGGAGGGCCCGACATTGGATGCGTGGAAGAGAGATAATGGGTCTGAAGAGGACTGCGTTGAAGCCTTGCTGCGGTGACTCCCGATCAGCGCTCATCTGCAGAAAACTGTTCTCAGCCCGTCTGTATCTTCACGACCTGATGCTCCCCGCATCCTGTGCGGGCTGCGGCCTTGATTTGCTCCAGCACGCTTTGCCCGTACTTCAGCAAAAAATATGCTGCGCCAATCTCTCGCTCCTGCAACTCCTTATTGGGATAAAGTGCGGTGATCAGCTCATCGGCATGGCGCAGGACTTCCGTGTTCTTCCGCGCTTCTGCGCGGGCGGCCTTGTCGCGAATGCCCTGCAACTGGTACCGCATCTTCGATCCCGCGTTTTCCGCCGCATCGATCAGCGTTTTGTCCAGCTTCTCCAGCGGTCCATGAATCAGCTCCAGCGCTTTCTCTACATGTTCCGCTGCGAGATCAAAGCTTTTGAGTATGCTGTCCGGCAGTGCTCGACTGGCCACCAGTTCGCGCGCCTTTTCCGGCGTATTGAACAGGTCGGTAAGAGAAAGCTGGTAACGGTCCATCAGCTTGGTGATGCGAGGTTCAATCAGGGTGGCAAATATACGCGGGACAACCGGCGTCACCTTGCTTGCCAGCTTGCGATAGACAACTTCAATCTGCGCGAAGTAAGCGACTTCAGCGGGCCCGCCGATATAACACAAAGTCGGCAGCAGGTAATCCTGCATCAGCGGGCGCAGCAGTACGTTCGCGCTGAACTTTTCTGGACATCGCTCCGCTTCATCCAGCAACTCCGCCGTAGTCAGCTTGCGCTCGCCAATAAAGAACTCGCCATCCTGGTGGCGTACGGGCGTCCTGGTACCATCTTCAAAGTAAAAACACAGCGTGTGGGAAGGCGTTACCTTCACCTGCGCATGGTATCCCGCCGCTTCCAGTTCATGATTGCGTGCCACCAGCGCCTGATTGATTTCTTCGGATTTCTCCAGCGCCGCGCGAAATACCGGCTGCGCGATGCGGTGCAGCTCTTTATCGAGAGGGTTCAGGAAGACGACGCCCATCTCAGAGAATACTTTGGTATAGAACTTGGCAAACGCCGTCCCAAACGTATCGCCCTTGCGATAGCTGGCCGACAGAAGCTCACTGATCTCTGATTTCCCAAACAGCGCTTCCACCTGTTGAGTCGCCGCTGTGATCTCATCCGTGAATGCAATATTCCCGACCGGCGCCCCTTCGCGATGCGGTACATTCACCGTGAACTTCTGCAGATGATCGCCAGCCGCCAGGTTTACCGTGTTGATCTCTTCCAGATCGTGATCTTCTGTTGCCAGCCAGAACATTGGCACGGCGCCGGCTTTCTCTGCCATGATGACCGCGGTGAGCGCTTTCAGAATGCAAAACGTCGGCCCCCCGAACAGGCCGACTTGCTGCCCGGTCACCACCGCCACAGCGCCCTTCCGCAGCCGATCGATATTTGCCAGTGTTTTTTTGCCCGCGCCAAACTCGCGGTTCTGCCGCTCCAGAATAGCCGCTACTGCCTGCCGTCGCTCCGCCGGATAATTGATTTTCCTGATCTCGTCCGACCACCAATCC
>JBAVUZ010000369.1:0-7251 GCA_049697035.1 Candidatus Angelobacter sp.
AGTGGCAATTACAGTTACGACGAAGAAGGCGAGAAGAGCAAAAAGGTAGAGCTGATTTCGAACGGCGTATTGAAGCAGTTCCTGATGTCGCGCATGCCGGTGAAAGGCTTTCTGCAATCAAACGGACACGGACGCGGACAGGCAGGCATGATGCCGGTGGGACGCCAGGGAAATTTGATTGTCCGCTCCAACAAGACTGTTCCCGATTCACAGCTGCGGCAGGAGTTGATCAACGAGATTCGGAAACAGAAGAAGCCATTCGGGCTTTACTTTGAAGATATCGCCGGCGGCTTTACGCTGACGATGCGCAACATGCCGCAGGCTTTTCAGGTGATGCCGCTGATGGTGTGGAAGGTCTATCCAGATGGGCGTCCGGATGAACTGGTGCGCGGCGTTGACATTATTGGAACGCCGCTGAACGCGCTGAATCGTATTGTGCTGACCGGGCAGAAGATGGATGTTTTTAATGGCGAGTGCGGAGCGGAATCCGGCTCGGTCCCGGTGGCCGCTGCCGCACCGGCGATGTTGTTTTCAGAGATTGAAGTACAAAAGGTTTCGCAGGGGCATGAGCGACCACCGCTGCTGCCGCCGCCGGGAGTAGAAAAAGCCGAGGTTGCGAACCAGCAATCCAGCAAGCCGGAGGTGCACTAATGCGTCGACTGATCACCTCTCTTCTCCTGGCAGTTGTTTTTTCAGCGGCTGCACTGGCGGGCGATAACAATGGCGTGCCTGCGGCGACTTCGGTTTCCACAAACGATCATGGTGATGCGGTGCTCAAGGCGATGCTTGCGGAGCTGAAGCGCTCGCAGGAAAAGCTGCAACTGGGGCAATTGCAGAGGCCGTATTACATCGATTATCAAGTTACGGAGATCCAGGACAACACTGCCGATGCAACGCTGGGCGCTTTGCGCACCGACCAGGTCAACAGCGGCAGGCTGGTGCGCGTGGTTGTCCGCATTGGAGATTACAAGCAGGACAGCTACTTCGGCGAGGGGACGGGCGCGGTGGAAGTAATGCCCACCGATAACGACGAACTGGCGCTCCGACGGCAGCTCTGGCTGGCCACGGACAAGGCGTATAAGTCCGCGCTGAGCGGCTTTACGGAAAAGCAGGCAGCGCTCAAGAGCGTGGAAACAGAAACCGACATGGCTGACTTCTCACAGGAGAAGCCGGCGCAGTCCGTGCGCGACTTGGCAAAGCTGGACGTGGACCTGGACAAATGGAAGCAGGAGATCCGCGCGACTTCCGACATGTTCCGCAGCGATCCAAGCCTGGAGATGAGCAGTGCGATGCTGAACTTCCGCGTGCTGAATCGTTACTTTGTGAATACTGAGGGCACGGTGGCGCGCAATGGCAAGAGCATTTACACACTGCTTTTTTCCGCCTCTGATCAGGCTGACGATGGCATGCACCTGGAGCGCAGCCATGGTTGGGTGGTGACCAAAGGGGACGAACTGCCCAAGAAGGAAGAAGTGGCGCAGGAAGCCAGGAAGCTGATTGGCAGCTTTGCGGCGCTCAAGAAAGCTCCGCTGGTGGAAGACGATTATCGCGGGCCCGTGCTGTTTTCAGCCGATGCGGCAACGTCAATCTTTGAGCGGTTGATTGTTCCCAATATTCTGGGGATCCGTCCTGACCTGGGAAACCCGGCGCGCACGAATGGGGAGTTTGCTTCCTATTACAAAGGGCGCGTACTGCCAGAAACGTTCACCGTGGTGGACGATCCGAAGGACAAAGAGTTTGATCACCAATCTCTCGCAGGTTATTACGATGTGGATGACGAAGGCGTGGAAGCACAAAAGGTCAC
Source organism: Candidatus Angelobacter sp. (assembly GCA_049697035.1). GTDB lineage: Bacteria > Acidobacteriota > Terriglobia > Terriglobales > Acidobacteriaceae > Angelobacter. Next base: position 1,805 of record JBAVUZ010000369.1, read on the forward strand.
GGTCATCGAGAAGGGCATGCTGACGAATTACCTCCTAGGCCGCGAACCGATCCGCGACTTTCCGCACTCCAACGGGCATGGACGCACAGCGCTGGCAGGAGCGCCGCGTCCCCAGATATCAAACCTGATCTTTAAGGCCGATCATAGCGTTTCTTTTGACGAGCTGAAGAAAAAGCTGATCCAGATGTGCAAAGACCAGGGGCGTCCATATGGATATTTTGTGGAGACTACCGGGCCGCAACTTTCACCGCGGCTCTTGTGGAGAATCTACGTGAACGATGGACATCAGGAACTGGTGCGCGGAGCCGTCTTCAAACAGCTGGACACGCGCGCTCTGCGCAGCGACATCGTGGCCACAGGGAATGACAACTATGTTTACAACCGGGCGGAGCCGCTGCCCAGCGCGATTGTAGCGCCATCAATCCTGTTTGGCGAGCTGGACATTCAGCGGGCCAACCGGACGCGGGAGAAGCTGCCGACATATCCGGCGCCGGCGTTGAGTTCGGCGACCGCCTCCCGATAGGAACTTAACCACAAAGGACACGAAGGGACACGAAGGTAAAATCAAACCTTTGTGTTCCTTCGTGTTCTTTGTGGTTAAATTGAGTTACCTCTCATGGCCCGAATCCACGTACTTTCCGAGCATGTTGCCAACAAAATCGCCGCGGGCGAGGTGGTGGAGCGTCCGGCATCGGTATTGAAGGAATTGCTGGAGAATGCGCTGGATGCTGGAGCAACGCGCGTGCGCGTGCAGGTGGAAGCAGGCGGCAAGAAGCTGATCCAAGTCACCGACAACGGCTGCGGGATGGTGCGCGACGACGCGTTGCTGGCCTTTGAGCGACACGCGACTTCAAAGATCAAAGACGCTGAAGATTTGTTGAACATACATACGCTGGGCTTCCGCGGGGAGGCATTGCCTTCGATTGCGTCTGTGGCGCGGGTCATGCTGGAAACACGGGCGACGGAAGAAGATGGCGGCACGGTGCTGGAGATTGCAGGGGGGAAAATTCTGCGGGTGGAAGAGGCCGGGCTGCCACAGGGTACGTCTTTGGCGGTGCGAGACCTGTTCTTCAATACGCCGGCGCGCAAGAAGTTTCTAAAAGCTGAGTCAACCGAGCTTTCACATCTCGCGTCACTGGTTACGCATTACGCGCTGGCGCATCCCGACAAACATTTTGAACTCCATTCAGCGACAGATGCGATGCTCGTCGCGGCCCCCGTGAGTTCGCACTCTGATCGTATTTACCAGATATTTGGCCGTGAGACGCTGGACCAGCTTGTTCCCCTGGCGGCGACGATGAAGCTCGAACGCGTGGGAATACCGGAGCCTCCGCCATGGCGGCGAGGCGAAGATTATCAAGCGCCAGTTCCGGGCGACATACGGCTACACGGATTTATTTCCAAGCCGGAGTTGCAGAAGCTGAACCGCAACTCGATCTATGTGTTTGTGAATGGGCGGCTGATTCGCGACCGAATGGTGCAGCACGCGATTATCGAAGGCTACAGGAATATTCTGCCACCAACGGTTTTTCCCGTGGTGCTGCTGTTCATTGAGCTGCCGAATGAGGAAGTGGACGCCAATGTGCATCCGTCGAAGACCGAAGTGCGGTTCCGGCAGCATACGCTGGTGCATGATTTTGTTCGCGAGTCGGTGAGGGCGGCGTTGATGAAGGCACGCCCTGTGCCGGAGTTTACGCGCGAGATCACGGCACAGCCCACGGCCGCACCCGGACTTAGTCCGGGTGCGCAACCGCACGCCGGCGGCGATTTCGCGTTGCGGCCGGAGCCTTTGCCGCCGGTCAACGAACGGCTGCAATTTGGCGGTGAAGCGATCACCGTGGAAGCGAACATGGCAATCAGCGGTTTTGGTCCGGTAGGCGCTCCGGCAATGGCGCGGGGTGTGAATGGCCATGCCGATACGTGCGGCAACGTGCTGGAAGACGAACCGCAAGCCGTAGTCGATCAACTGGCTTTGGCCAGTTTGAAGCCTGTGGGACAGGTGAGGGATTCGTTCATCCTGGCGGTAAATGCCGATGGGCTGTGGATCATCGACCAACATGTGGCGCATGAGCGGGTGTTGTTTGAAAAGATCCTGCGGGATCGCAGCCAGAACGATGCGGCACAAGATGGCCAGCGGTTGCTGATGCCGCTGCTGGTAGAACTTACGCCGGGACAGCAGGTGGTGTTTGCTGAGATTTCAGATGAACTGCGGCGCAACGGATTTGAAGTTGAGCTGTTTGGTACGCGCACGGTGGCAGTGAAGACTGCGCCAGGAGGCGTGCGACCCGCGGATGTGGAGAAGATGCTTGTCGAGTTGCTGGACCAGTTCCAGCAGGAAGAGCAGGCACTGAACCTGGACAAAATCCGGGCGAAGATTGCGGCGAGCATCGCGTGCCACGCGGCCATCAAGATCAACATGCCGCTGGAGCAGAATAAAATGGAATGGCTGTTGAAGGAGCTGGCGAAGACGGAGTGTCCGATGTCGTGCCCGCACGGAAGGCCAGTGGTGCTGCGGTATTCAGTGAAGGAGATACAGAAGGCGTTTAAGCGAATCTAGCAGTCAGCAATCAGCGGTCGTCATTCAGCAAAACCAGGTCCGCCGCAGATCAACGCTGAGAAGCGCAGATATGAACTGCGATTTCCCCAAGGAAAGCAAAATCTTCCGGACCTTACTCCATGGCGGATGGAGGGACCCTCTTTCTGGAGGAGATCGACGCGCTTTCTCTTGTCGATCAGGCAAAACTGCTGCGCTTTCTGCAGGAAGGGACATATCGTCAAAAACCATCTACTCCACTGTTTATGAGGGAATAGACGCGGTCCGGCCCACTCACCGCCCCCAATTCTCTGAACAATTCCCTGTTAACGGGAATATTGGCCGAGCCGAGTTGGCAGCAGACTGCATCCTTCTGCAGATCAGAGAATTGTTCTCTGGTTCCAATCCAAATATGCCTTCCCGGCATGCACGGCCGGAACTCTCCTATATATTATTGGAACCATGGTTGCCTTCCCCATAGATCAGGTTCGCGCCGCTTTTCCCGCCTTGCGGGATGGCTTCATTTTCTTTGATAACGCCGCCGGCGCGCAGTCGCCCAAGGCGGTACTGGACGCAGTCGCGGACCATCTTCTCCATCGCAACGTGCAGCGCGGTGGCCGGTACAGACAGTCGCAAGAAGTGGACGCAACCATTGCCCGGGCGCGGGAGAGCGTGGCCCTGCTGGTGAATGCCCGGCATCCTGACGAAATTTCGTTCGGCATGAACGCCACTTCTTTCATGCGGCTCATCAGCATCGCCATCGGACAATCCTTGCGGGAACGGCGTGAGATCATCGTTACCGATCTTGACCACGAAGCGAACATCGCCGTCTGGCTGGCTCTGGAGCGCGAAGGCGCGAAGATCGTCTGGTGGAATTTCCGCGAGGATGGCCGGCTTCATCCTGAAGACCTGGAGAAGCTGCTCTCGCCGCGAACGAGGATCGTGGCCTGCACGCTGGCCTCGAACGCCATCGGGTCCATTCTCGATGTTGCCGAGGTTTCCCGACGGGCCCATGCCGCCGGCGCAGAAGTGTTCATTGACGCGGTGCATTACGGCCCCCACGGGCCTCTTGACGTGCAGGCATTCGATTGCGATTACCTGGTTTGTTCCGGCTACAAAATCTTTTCTCCGCATATGGGCTTTCTCTGGGGACGGCAGGAGACTCTCAACGCCCTGCCTACTTTCCGTGAGGACTTTGTTCCCGATACCACGCCAGCGAAGTTGGAAATTGGCACCTATATCTACGAAAACGTGGCCGGAATGGATGCGGCGGTGCGATATCTGGAAGAACTGGGACGGCTGGTGAATCCCGCCTCAATGTCACGCCGCGTTGCGCTGGCTGCCGGAATGGAATCCATTCGCAACTATGAAGCCCTGCTTTCCCGCGCCATGCTGGACGCACTGTCCAGCGTAAAGGCCACGCTCTACGGTATCACCGCGCGCGATCAGCTCTCACTTCGCACACCGACGTTGTGCTTTAATCTTCCCGGCATTTCACCGGCAAAAGTCACAGAAGCGCTGGCGCAACAGAACATTGGCGTGCGCGATGGCCACATGTATTCGCCCCGCCTCATGAAACGGCTCGGCTTGACCAAGGAAAGCGGCGCAGTCAGGGCGTCATTGGTGCACTACAACACCATGGAAGAAGTGCACAAATTTCAAAACGCTCTGGCCGCGATAGCAAAGTCCCATGACTGATCCGGCCCGTTCCTCCTCCATTGCGACGCCCGCGCCGGACGAACAACCTGCACAAGAAGCCGAGGGTCTGCACCGCCGCCTGGGACAGAGGCAACTCACCATGATGGCCATCGGCGGCGCGATTGGTGTGGGCCTTTTTCTGGGAAGCAGCGTGACGATTCGCCTGGCTGGGCCGGGTGTGATCTTGTCATATCTTCTCGGCGCCGGCATCGCTCTGATCATGTCGTATGTGCTGACTGAGATGGCCGTTGTCCATCCTGTGGCTGGGGCCTTTGGCGTTTATGCGGAAAAGTATCTCAACCCTTGGGCCGGCTTTTCTATCCGTGCGACGTATGGAGTGGCGCAGATCATCGCCATTGGCGCTGAAGTCACCGCCGCAGCCATCTACATTTCTTTCTGGTTCCCGCACGTGCCGCAATGGATTTGGGTGGTGCTGGTTTCGGCGGCCCTGGTGGCCCTTAATTCCATGCAGGTCAACCGGCTGGGTGAGTTTGAATACTGGTTCGCCATGATCAAAGTGGCTGCCATTCTCGCTTTCATCATCGTCGGGCTCGGTTTAATTTTTGGCATTGGCACCGGGCATGCGCTTGGCTTGAGCAATCTCACGCGGCATGGAGGCTTTCTTCCCTCTGGCTGGAAAGGCGTCTGGCTCTCGCTGACGATCACCGTCACCAGTTATATGGGGGTGGAAATAATTGCCGTTACCGCGGGCGAAGCCGAGCGGCCGGAAGTAACCATTCCCCGCGCCATGCGGAACATTGTTTATCGCCTCATCTTTTTTTATGTGCTTGCCATTGCGATCATGGTCACGATGGTTCCATGGAACCAGTCCAGCGGTTCGTCCACTCTTTCCGGTAGTCCCTTTGTTACGGCCTTTGCCGCGGCGCATGTGCCGTTTGCCGCAGCCATCATGAACTTCGTGGTGCTTACGGCCGCGCTTTCCAGCGTAAACACAAACCTATATCTTTCAACGCGAATGCTTTTCTCGCTGGGCCGGGGCGGCTATGCGCCCGCGTGGATGGGCAGAGTCAGCAGCAACGGAGTGCCGCATCGCGCCCTGCTGGCTTCCACTGCGGGGATCATCGCGGCCATTCTGCTGGCCATCTACGCCCCTAAGAACGCTTTTCTCATGCTTTATGGAACGGCAGTCGCGGGGATGTTGTTTGTCTGGCTGGTGATTCTCAACACCCATCTCCGGTTTCGCAAGACTATCACC